>JBGTKH010000165.1:0-7142 GCA_041744735.1 Pirellulaceae bacterium
CGGCGGCCGAAGCTTTTCAATTGGTCCGACCAGCGCTGTCCATGACGTTGGCCGTTTGGAGCCAATAGCAGCACAAAGCCGAAGCCCACGAGCAAACCGCCGAGCAAACCACAGCCTACGATCGTCGCTTTGCCGGGGCCAACGGGCGAGTTGCCGGCTTGCGGGGCGTCGAGCCGCGTTAGCAGGCTGGCCGAGTGTGCGGCCGCTTGGCTGGCTTGGGCGTCGGACAGTTCCTTCTGAGCCTGCTCGAAAATCGCCGAACGTTGCCGCACGTCGGCGACCAAGTTGCCGTAACGGGCTCGCAGTTGAGCCAGCCGGTTCAGCCGCGCGGCCACGTCGTCGGATTGTGTTTCCAACGACACGACCAATGCGCCACTGACTTTCAAATCGGCCTGCAAGCCACGGATGGCCACTTCCAACTCGTCGTGCAAGTTGTCGCGCACGAGTTGCTCCGCCTCGACCGCTGCCTTCAGCGACGGATGATCGGCGTTCAGCCGCCCGCCCAACTCGGCCTTGCGGACCTGCGCGTCGACCAGTGCCTCTTTCAGACGCCGCAGCGACGGTTGCGCTTCGAGCAGTTGATTCGACGTGGCCACAACAAGCTGCTCGGGATCGCTTTGAGCGGCGGTGAGCAGCGCCAGTTGCTGCTCGTTCGCGTCGTGTTTGGCACGGGCCTGCCGCAGCTCGTTCTTGATCTGGTTCAAGGCCGACCGCAGGTTGCTGTCCCCCGCGCCGGAATCGTTCAGAATCCGCAGTTCGCCGAGGTCGCTGCCCACGTCGGCCTCCATCGCCTCCAGCCGCGCGGTGGCTTCGTTCAGTCCCGTTTGCGCCAGCAGCACCGTTTTCTCCAACTCGGCGATCATGCTCTCGGCCTTGCCGTTGCGCAGCTCTTGCAGGCGCTGCTGCATCTGATCGCAAACGGCGTCCGTCAAATCGAGTGCCCGCTCGCGAGTGCCAGCCGTGACGAACAAATAAATGACTTCGGTCTTTCCCAGTTCGGCTCCCTTCGGCGCACTGACGCGAATCGCGGCCCGCAGCCGCTCGACGTCCTCGCGGGCCGGCCACGTTGGCTGCACCGCTTCATCGGCGGCGGGGCCAACTTGGCGCAAAGCTTCTTCAACCACGCGATAATTCCGCGCCACTTCGACGATCGTCTCCTGCGCCGTCTTCATCGCCTCGGTGTCGTTGAAGCGGCCCTGCCGCGATTCATTTCCAGACGCTTCGTCGCGGACCAGCAGCGCCTGCGAAGCCTCCCACTTGGGCGACGCCGCAATGGCGTAAACCAACGCCAGTAACGTTAAGGCAACCGTCGGGATCGTCCACAACCGATAGTGCTTTTTGAGCGTCGTGGCGATTTGACCGAAGTTGATGTTCGTAGCGGTTGGTTGAGTCATGACAACGTTTCCCTCGCAAGTGAATCTTGTTCGCGCGCCAAAGTATAGGCCGCCGTTTGGAACGTAGGTTTTCTTGGAAGTGACGAGTGGCAAGTGACGAGTGACGAGTGACGAGTGACATGATCGACATCGAAGAGATTAACGATATCGACGAACTGTGCGGCCGCCGCGCGGTTTGGGATGGGTTGCTGGAGCAAACGTGCGGGGCGTCGTTCTTTCAGAGTTTGGACTGGCTGCGGGTTTACTGGAAACATTACGGAGCCGGACAGAAGCTGCGGGCGATTGTGGTGTCGTCGTCCGATGGGCCGTTGGGGATACTCCCACTTGTCGTGCGGCGCGTGGGGCGCCGCATCGGCAGCGTTCGCGTGTTGACGTATCCGCTGGATGATTGGGGTTCGTTCTATGGTCCGCTGGGTCCCGCGCCCGCGCTAACGCTGGCCGCAGGACTGCGGCACATTTGCCACACGCGCCGCGACTGGGACGTGATTGAAATGCGGTGGGTTGCGGCCGGCTCGGAATTGGATACGGCGACGCTCGACGCGATGAAGCACGCCGGATTTCAGACGTATCGGAAAGAGCGACAGCAGACTGCGCTGGTTCGTCTCGGCACGACATGGGAGCAATGCGAACAGGCCTGGACTTCCAAGCATCGCAATAATCTTCGCCGGCAACAGAAACGGTTGACAGCAAGCGGCGAAGTCAACTGCGTCACGCACCGTCCCGCGGGAGCGGCGGCCGGTGATGCCGATCCGCGTTGGGACCTGTACGACGCCTGCATGGACATCGCGCGCCGAAGCTGGCAGAGTAGTTCGCAAACCGGAACGACGATCACACACGATACGGTGCGGGACTTTCTGCGCGAGATGCACGGCGTGGCGGCTGCGGCCGGCGGCGTGGTGATGAACCTGCTGTACCTGAACGGCCAGCCGCTGGCCTTTGCCTACAACTATCATTGGCGTGGCTATAACTTCGGTCTGCGGATCGGCTACGACGCGGATATGTCGCGTGATGGTGTCGGCAATTTGCTCACCATGAACGCCATCAAGAGCGCCTGCCAACACGGCGACCGGACCTACGACATGGGCCCCGGCTCGCTCGAATACAAACGCTTCTTCGCCACCGACGTCGTGCCGATCATGCAATACAACCACTATGCGACGACTCCGAAGGCTCAGGGGCTGCGCCTGAAGCACTGTGCCCAACAATGGTGGACACCGGCCTCCCTTGTAACGCCCAGTTGAGTTCCTCGTTTAACCCGTAGCCGCAGGCGAAGGCGTGTGCCACGAATTAACCGTAGCCGGAGGGCGAGTTCATCGTTTAACCCGTAGCCGCAGGCGAGGGAACATCGACGAAGACGGAACCCGTTGGCACACGCCCTCGCCCTCGCCTGCGGGTTAAACGACGGACGTGGCGGATGCTTGTCTGTTACAAACTTTTTACGGAATAGTCGCGGCAAACAAAACAGAATACTAGGGCCGGTCGTCTATAAACTTGAGTTGATCTACGCTACAAAGTCAGTCGTGTGGCTGGCAGCCGATCGGCTGCGAAACGGAACAAGTCTCGCCATTCATTGGGAAGAGTTGCTCATGCGTTACTTATCTCGTTCGTGGTTCTCTGTTTCGATTCTCGCAATGCTAGGGCTGGCTTCGACACCTGCCTGGTCGCAAGAGCCACCTGTCGAAGTCGCACCGGCGCCGGCTGAGAAACAGGACGACGCGGCTGATGCGACGAAATTCCGCGAGCAGACCATCTACATCCCCTACACCAGGCTGCGGGAAGTGTTTGAAACGGAAGGCCGCGGAGTCTTTCTGCCGTACGAAAAATTCGCCGAGCTGTGGAAAGCGGCTCGCGAGAAGACGGCGCCCGTCGCCGAAGGCCGCCCGCCGGTCGATGCGATCATTACGGAAGTCGAAAATGAAGCGACGGTCGAGAAGGATGTCGTGCGGGTCGCGGCGAAAGTGAAGATCGAACTGTTGGCGGAAGGCTGGACCGAAGTGCCGCTGCGGCTTTCGGACTCGGCGATTTTGTCGGCCAAGATCGCCGACCTGCCGGCGCGCATCGTGGCTCAGCCCGACGGCTCGTATCGGCTGCTGATCGAGAACAAAGGCAAAGAGCCCGCGCAGATTGAACTGCTGCTGGAATACGCCAAGGCCTTTACCAAATCGCCGGGACAGAACAGTGTGTCGTTCGATGCTCCGCAAGCGCCGGTTAACCGTTGGCGAATTCGCATCCCGGAATCCGGCGTGAAGGTGAACATTCATCCGCTGATCGCCGCCACCGAAGCACCGGCGGATGCCAAACCAGAAGACCCGGCGAAAGAGACGGTGGTGCTGGCGTTCGTCGGCGCCGCTCCCACCGTGCGAATCGATTGGACGCCAAAGGCCGAAGGCGCCGCGGGATTGGCCGCGCTGGCCAACGTGCAATCCCAGCAGGAAGTAACGATCGACGAGGGCGTGATTCGCACTCGCACACGGCTGGCTTTCGACATCAGCCGAGCCGAACTGTCGCAACTGCTGGTCGAGGTGCCGGCGGATCACAAAGTGGTCAACGTGTTCGATCCGAACGTGCAGAAGTGGGAAGTCGAACAGCAAGGGGAAGTTCAGAAGATCACCGTGCACTTGTTCGAGCCCACGCGCGGCTCGCAGAACATCACGGTTGAGTTGGAACGATTCAGCGACGACATCACCAAAGGCGACGTTAAAGTTCCGGTCGTCAAGGCGCTGGGCGTTGGGCGGCAGCAAGGCGTGGTGGTCGTCGGCGTCGGAGCGGCACTGCGGGCCGAGGCGACGGCGCGCACGGGCCTGTTGCAGCTTGACGCGGGTGAACTTCCACAGACGCTGGCCGGCGGTCAGTGGGCTTTCTCTTATCGCTATGCCGCGCTGCCATTCGATCTGGCCTTCAGCGTCGAGAAAGTCCAGCCGCGAATTCAGGCCGACGAATTGGTCGAAGCGTATTTGGAACCCGAAATGCTAACCGTCGATTTGCTGGCCTTGTACAACATCGAACGCGCCGGCGTGTTTCAATTGGAGTTGGACGTGCCCGCCGGCTTCGAGGTGCGTCAGGTCCGCGGGCAAGGCGCTGCGGGGGCCGAAGCTGCGGTGGTCGATACGCATCACCTGGAAGGCGAAAACAAAACGCACCTCGTGGTGAACCTCTCGCGCAAAGCGTTCGGTCGCGTGGCGTTGATGGTGGAATTGCAGAAGCGGCTGAACGATCCGAACTTGCTCAGCCCAACCGGCAAGTCGTCGGAGATCCCGATCGAATTGCCGCGCGTCACACCGGCCAGCGTCGAACGCTCAACGGGCCGGCTGGTAGTCTTCGCGCCGGAAAGCTTGCGGCTCAATCCAACCAAGCAAGACGGACTGCGGAACATCTCCTTCGCCGAAGCGTACGAGAACACCGAATCGTGCCGCGGCGGCCGGTTCAGCGGGGCTCGTGAAGTGCTGGCATTCGCGTACACGCAAGAGCCCGCGTCGTTGGTGCTGACCGCCGAACGCCGCAAGCCGCAGATTACCGTTCGTCAACTGCTCGTCGCGCGGATCGAAGCGGGCGTGGTGAAGTATGAAGCCACGTTCTTCTACGACATTCGTTACAGCGGCGTGAAGTCGCTGCGGATCGACGTGCCGCAAGAACTGGCGGGCGAGATTCGCAATCAAACCACCGCCGTTCGCGAATCAACAATTGATCCGCCGCCGCAAGACGTGGCCGCGGGTTATGTGGCGTGGAATCTGACTGGCGAAACGGAGTTGCTCGGTCAGCACGCGATTCGTTTAGTGTGGGAAAAAAAGATGGTGGAGTTGAAGGTGGGCAAAAGCGTCGAACTGCTGTTGCCGCATCTGAAGCCGCTGGCCGTCGACCGCGCGTGGGGGCAGATTGTCGTCACCAAGGCCGAGACGATGGAAGTGCTGCCCAGCGGCGAGCCCACGGGTCTGCGGCCCATCGATCCGCAGCACGATTTGATGGAAGGGGCCAGTGTCGAGGATGCCGCACGGGCTTTTGAATTTCACGAAGACTGGTCGTTGAAGCTGACGGCCACGCGTTATCAATTGGAAGAGGTGAAGCGGACCAGCATCGAGCGAGCGGTGCTGCGAGCCGTCGTGCTGCGCAGCAACGAGGTCACGGTGCAGGCACTGTACCGCATGCGCAGCGTTCGTCAGCGGTTGGCCGTCGAACTGCCGGCGAATTACGAGACGGATGCGAACTCGCTGCAAATCAACGGCCGGCGTGTGGGCCTGGAACTCGGGGACAAGAAGGAACTTTACGTGCCGCTGGTCGGCCAGGGGGCGGACGAGCCGTTCCTGTTGGAGTTGCGTTACACCGTGCCGGGCACCCACGCGCGGCTGGACTTCCCCGTTTTCCTGGACGACCCGGCAATTCAGCAAGTGCATTTGCAAGTTTATCTGCCGAGCGAATTAGCGCTGCTGGGCAAACGCGGCCCGTGGACCGAGGACTACACGTGGATCTGGAAAACGCCGTTCTCACTCACCCCCGCGCCGCACGAAGATGATCGAACGTTGATCGCGCAGTTGACGAACGGCATCGACGTCGTCGGTGACCCGGCGAGCAGCTTTCCGACGGATGGCACGGTGTACAGTTACACGACGCTGCGTCCGGCCGCGCCGCCCGACGGTTCGCTGCGGTTGGTGGCGTTGGAAGAGGAGTGGCTGACGGTCTTCGTCGTGGCCGCGATCGTGATCCTCGGTTTGGTGCTGGTGCGGCAGACGGCATCGCAGCAAGTGTTCGCGCTGATCTTATTGATTGCGGCACTCGTGTTGTGCGGCGTGTTCCTGCACACGTTTTCGCTGCAGATTATCGACGCGGCGCTGATGCTGGCCATTGTCGTTGTCGTGCTCGTCTGGTTCACGCTGCATGCGACGCGTTATCTGCAGCACGTGTCTCCCATGCGCACCGCCGCGGCCGCTGCGGCACCGGCGTCCGGCGAAACGGAATCGTCGCCCGTGACATCGGGACAGTCGCCGTTTGCATCGTCGACCTCGGCACAGCCGCCGCCTTCGTCCGACACGGGCCAACCGCAAAGTGGTGAACCACCCAAGGTCGATCGCACGGAAGAATCGTCGAGCGGCAACGCGGGCGAAGGAGGGCCGAAAGATGAGAAGTAGGAAGACACTGACGTCGCACGGAGGTAACAAATCAACGCCAACGGCGTTGCAGAACATAGCCCAGGGTAGCCGCGCAGCGGCTACCCTGGGTGACGGACGCCACCAACCCAACACAACCCTGACAGGGTTGCACAAATTGGTGAGCGGTTGGTCACGCCTGTTCAACCCCTTCAGGGTTGATGCGAATGATTGTGGCGGCGTACCCAGGGTTGCCGCTGCGCGCCAACCCTGGGCTATGTTGTCTAACGCCTTCGGCGTAACACTCATTGCGCTGTCACTGGTGTTTCCGCGTTCTGTTTTCGCCCAACCCAGAATTCCGCCCACCGCGGCAAAACCGATCCGCGAAATCTATGTGCCGTTTGATGACTTGAATGTGTTGCTGGAGAGCCCGACTCAGCGCGTGTTTATGACGCGCCAACAGTACGACGAATTGCTGGCCAAGGCAAAACTCACGCCCAGCGATCGTGCGCCGCGCGGGGCGGCCGTGCTGGCGGCGGATTACAACACCAAGCTCGAAGATGGCCGCGCGCTGTTGACGGGCACACTGCACATTGAGGTGTTAGAGGACGGGCTGCACGCGCTGCCGCTGGATTTGGCTGGCGTCGGCGTGCGCAGTGCGACGCTCGAC
>JBGTKH010000166.1:0-9065 GCA_041744735.1 Pirellulaceae bacterium
CCGAGTCACATCGACACGTGGGACCCGAAGCCCGATCGGCCGATCGAGAATCGCGGGCCGTTTTCGGTGATCTCCACGAAATTGCCGGGTGTGTTCTTCTGCGAACATTTGCCCAAGCAAGCGGCGATGCTCGACAAGTTCACGATCATTCGCAGCGTTGATGCTCGGCACAGCAACCACGAACCAAACAAAGTTTTTCAAACGGGCAACTTGGAAGCGGCGCCGCGTGTGAATCCGAAGGGAGACATGTACCCGGCGATCGGCTCGGTGGTGGCGAAGTTCCGCGGCGCGAATCAGCCGGGTATGCCGCCGTATGTGGCGTTCATGAAATCGCGATCGCACGTGGCCTTCGCCGGCCATTTGGGCAAACGCTACGATCCGTTCATCGCCGAGCAAGCCGCGAAGCTGCCGGTGTACACGAACGTCGGAGTCGACACAGGGCAAACCACCGGCGCGGACCTTTTCAACCTGCCGCTCGGACTGTCGCAAGAGCGGCTGTTCACGCGGCGAAACTTACTGCAACAATTCGATCGCATGCGCAGCGATCTCGATCTGCGCGGGTCGATGGAGGCACTCGACACGTATCAACAGCAGGCGGTCGAGATGGTCGCCGGCCGGCAAGCCCAAGAGGCGTTCGACATTTCGCAAGAGCCCGACACGGTGCGCGATCGCTATGGAAATCATCTCTGGTGCCAGCAGGCGCTGTTGGCGCGACGACTGGTCGAAGCGGGCGTCGCCTTTGTGACGCTGGACCTGAGCTATCACACGGCGTCGGGGACTTGGGACACGCACGGCGACAACATTCCTCCGTACGGCGGCATCATGAAAGGACTGAGGCCGCTGCTGCCGCTGTTCGATCACTTGATCACCACGCTGGTCGGCGACCTGCACGAGCGCGGGCTGTTGGACGATGTGCTGGTGATCGCGATGGGCGAGTTCGGCCGCACGCCGCAGGTCGGCACGCAGGACAGCACCGACGGCCGCAATCATTGGCCGGTGGTGATGTCGATGTCGCTTGCGGGCGGTGGCCTGCGGCACGGGCAAGTCATCGGAGCCACCGAAACCGACGGCGGTCAAATCAAACATCGCCCGGTGACTCCCGGCGACTTGGCCGCCACCATCTATCGTCACATGGGCGTTCCGCTGGACGCCACTTATGAAGACGACCGCAACCGCCCGCGGTATATCGTCGAACACGGCGAATCGATTCGCGAGTTGTTCTAAATCGCGTACGCGCGTTGCTGGTAGCTGAATTCGCAAGAATTCAGTTGGGTAGCAGGCTGAATTCTTGCGAATTCAGCTACCACTCAGTGTCATCCGCTGTGAAACTTTTCCGCCTGGCGTGACCTTGCTTCTCACAACGCTCTTGCGCGCTGTAAAGGTCATGCCGCGAAACGTCGGACGTTTGATGAATGGTGCGCTATCGGCCGATGTTGGTAAAAGTCACGAAGTCGCAGCACGCCAAGCACCGAATGAATAAATAGGATTGGGATGTCGCTGCGCAAGGAACTGCAGCGTTTGAAACAGCTCTACAACGAGGGAAATGATTTTCCGGTGCGGAGTGAAGATTTGAAGGGCGGCCGTCCCATCGCCGCATAGGGGCAATCATGCAGACAACTCCGCGTTCGCCGAAACGTCCGGCCGAATCTAAGCCGGCCAAGCTCACCGAGCACGAACTGATGCGCAAGAAGTTGCTGGAGATGATCCTGCGCAACGAAGCTCAACGAAAGGCCGAGCAGCCGTGAAAAGCTTGCTCCACGTGCGGTCGTTGCTGTGGGCCGCGGTCATTTCTCAAGCCGCGGTCATCGTGCGCCCGCTGCCGGCGCAGAACGTGTTTGACTCATGGCTCAGGCCGCGAGCTTCGCCACGGAAAACACAGTCATCGGCAGCGCATCCTTCGGTCGTGCGAATCATCGTGAAGGAAAAAGACGGAGTGGCGTATGGCTCCGGCACGCTGGTCGACGTGCGCGACAAGCATGGGTTGGTGGTGACAAACTGGCACGTCGTGCGCGATGCGGCCGGAGAAATCACCGTCGTTTTCCCCGACGGGTTTAGCTCGGCCGCGCGAGTGCTCAAAGTCGACAGCAACTGGGATCTGGCGGCGTTGGTCATCTGGCGGCCTAGCGTACAGCCCGTGCCTGTCGCCACCATCGCGCCGCGGCCCGGCGACGTACTTTCTATTGCCGGCTACGGTTCGGGGAGTTACCGCGCCGTGACTGGGCGCTGCACGCAGTATGTCGCGCCAGGCACGAATCAACCGTACGAAATGGTTGAATTGTCCGCACAGGCGCGGCAAGGCGATTCCGGTGGCCCGATCTTCAATGACCGCGGCGAATTGGCCGGTGTTCTGTTCGGCGCCTCGCGCGGCAGCACCTCTGGCAGCTACGCTGGCCGCGTCCGCTGGTTTCTGGTGTCGCTCGCACCAGAGCTTGAACATTCGGATAACGTGGTCATCGCTAGCCGGCCGCAACCGAACATCGTTTCGCCGCCGTTCCGTAACCAAGTGCAAACTCAACCTAGTACCGACGCCTTGGTATCAGCGTCGCCGCAAGCGTTTTCATTCGCAGAGACAATCGGCGATGCGAGCGGGGGCAGCCGTACTCAATCTGTCCGAACTAGTCCGCCCGAATCACATTCGCTGGCGGAACCGTTCTCAGCGCGAAAGTTGCCCTATCAGGGATCTACAATCTTGGAACCGATCGAATCGTCGTCGTTCACAGCGACCGACGTCCAAACGGTCACCGGATCGAACGAACAATCGCCCCAGCCGACCGCGCTGGACGTGAACACATTGCTCGGTGACACGCCACTAGAAAGGGCAAAAGCCGTACTCGCGGTGATCGGCTTGCTCGCGGTGCTCATGCAACTCGGGCGGGCGCTGCGAAAGTCGTAAACAAGAGCTTATGCCCGTCTCAACGTCACGGTATGACCTTTGAATTCAACTCCCCGCCTGCACTGGTTGCAGCCACAGCTTCGCGCGCCACTCGCCAGTCAACCAAATGCAACTCGACCGACTGCCGGCCGCGGTAATCGTTGATCACGGGCCGGTAGGCGATATCGACGGGGCCGTCGAGTTGTGCGAGTTCGTCGGCCCATTCGCCTTGGCCGAACGCTACGGCCCGCAGCGTGACGCCGTGTTGGCGGAGTTTCAGAGACAGGTGCCGCTCGCTGCTGCCCATGCGTCGCGGCGGTTCGGTTAGCTCGACGCCAGTGCTGCACAACAGCGGCCGCGGGTTGTTTTGGCCGAAGGGGGCCAGTTGCTCGATTTGCTGCACGGTCTTCAGCGTCAGTTGGCTGAGCGGCGCTTCGACGTCGATTTGCAATTCGGCAATTCGGTCCGCCGCGGACGTTTCGCTGGCCGCGTATTCGCAGAAGTCAGCGCGGAACGCTTCGATATTCGACTCGTCGATCTTCAAGCCCGCCGCCGCCGCGTGGCCGCCGTGCGACACCAGATGCTGCGTGCAAGCCGCCAGTGCCTCGTGCAAGTTCAAGCCACACGCACTGCGCGCCGAGCCGCAGCCGACTTTCACGCCCAACTGGTCCAGCGCAATGAGCACCACTGGTCGGTGATACTTCTCTGCGAGGCGGCCGGCGACGATCCCAATCACGCCGGCATGCCAACCTCGCCCAGCCAGCACCAACGCGGGATCGGCATCCGGATCGAAGTCCTCTTTCAGTTGCTTGGTCGCAGCCAGATAGATGCTGCGTTCCAGGCTGTCGCGGCTGTTATTCAGCTCGTGAATGTATTCGGCCAGCGCGGCGGCTCGCTGCGGCGACTCGGTAATCAGCAACTCGACACCCAACTGTGCCTGACCCAAGCGGCCGGCGGCGTTTAACCGCGGGGCCAGCGTGAACGCAATGTCTTCGCTGTCTAGCTGCCGCCTTTGATCGAGTTGCGTGACCTTCATCAATGCTGCGAGGCCCAACACGGGTTGGTTCTTTAAGCTGTTTAGCCCGTGGCGGACGAGGATGCGATTTTCGTCCAATAGTGGCACCACGTCAGCGACGGTTCCGATCGCTGCCAAGCCGACGGCCGTCAGCAGATAGTTGCGCATCGCCTCGCTGACTTTTTTTGCTTGGCTTGCACGTTGGCACAAAGCCCAGGCCAGTTTGAAGGCCACGCCCGCGCCGCAGAGACCGCCGAACGGATACGAGTAACCGGGCAACCGCGGATGTACAATCGCCGCGGCCTGCGGCAGACGATCGGCGAACTCGTGATGGTCTGTGACGATTAGTTCGATGCCTAATTCGCGCGCCGTTTCCGCTTGCTCGATGCTCGCGATTCCACAATCCACCGTGACGACTAACGACGCATTTTGTGAGGCCAATGTGCGCAGCGCATCGTGGTTCAAGCCGTAGCCATCGTCCAAACGATTGGGAACGTGGTAACCGACGTCAGCTCCCAGCAAACGCAGGCACGAGTAGAGAATTCCCGTGCCCGTCATGCCATCGGCATCGTAGTCGCCGTAGATGACGATTCGCCGACGGGCCTGAATCGCGGCGTGAATCCGCTCGGCGGCATCCGCAGCACCGGGCAATTCCGCGGGGTCACGCAAGCCGGTCAGCTTGGCTTCCAGAAAATCTCGTGCGTCGGCGGGATCGTAAACGCCGCGGCAGATCAGAAGTTGTGCGACGATAGGAGGCACGCGAGCGGCACGTTCCATCTGCGCAACTCGGTCGGCGTCGTGTGGGTGAATGCGCCAGCGTTTGCCCATGTCATCCTGAACGGGGCGAAAGGTACGTTACTGTTACTTCTACTTCTTCTTCTCGACGTGCATCGTGTGCCGGCGCAGCTTCGGATTGTACTTCTTCAGCTTCAACTTCTCGCCACCCGGCTTGCGACGCAGGGTGTAATTGTAGTCCCCCGTTTCCTCGCACACGAGGAAGACGGTTTCCGCCTTTTTCTTACTTTTGCCTGCCATGAGATTTCTCGCTTTCCAGTCAACTCGCGGGATTAGCCGCGCGGGTGTGTTGCAGTTCGGAACGTAGAATAGCTGACTTGTGCGAACTTTGAAACCCAGCGTTAGAAGCGCAGAGGGGTCGGGAGTCTTTTTCAACGTTGGCGGAAACAGCTAAGCGACCGTGTGGGTTTAGGCTCTGTTTCAAAACGTGAGCCGAACGCGCTAGCGGCTTGTTTGTTTAGTCGGCGTCGAAGCAACGTATGGCGTAAATCATAACCCGAAGCGTAAGCGAGGGAAGAAAGGACGCCCTCGCTTACGCTTCGGGTTACTAAATCAAACAAGCCGCTAGTGTCGGGCGTCGGTCGACGGGCTCGAAACGCTGGCGAGCCGAAGCCCGCGGCTAACGCCGTCGGCTCACATGTTGTGGACGACTCGTTTTGAGACAACCTTAGTTCACCAAAGTCGAAAATGACTCCCGACCCCGTTTGCCGCGGAATAAATCGCGGGCCAAACGTCGAATGCAACGTCAACTGGCCGCCGACACGAACCGGTTGACGGGGCGTGTTACGTGACTTAAAATATTGTTTCAATTCAGGTTGCGTCGCGAACTGCGATGCATCCGACGCCCCGCGGGTACAAACCCTCGGCTCGCTCGCTTTCATAAGCAACGATTCTTGCTTGCGTTTGCGATAAAATTAGGTACTTTAAGAGCAAATTTATTTTTCCGACGACGGAGCTGACAATTATGGCGAGTACGACTCCTCCAATGAATCCTTCCGGCTCGGGCATGCACGTTGCCAAACCGGCACCTCCCAAAGCCGCGCCCCGTGCCAAGCCGCTGCCGAACGCTCAGCCCGCCGTGGCAAAACCATTGCCCGACGGTCAACAGGCGATGGCTGCGAAATCGGCGCAGGCGGCGGAAGCTCCGGCGGAAGATGAAGAGGCAGAGCCAGTCAGCGGTGGCCCGTCTCGGTTCTTGATGTTCAAAGCCGTGCCGAGTTGGTTTGTGAGCATGGTGGTGCACGCGATTCTGCTTTTGATCTTGGCCGTGTTGACGTTGCCGGAGCAGATTAAGGACGTCGCCAAGGTGCTGACCATCGGCAAAGAGGCTGCGATTGAGGAAATTGAAGATTTTCAATTGGAAGAGGTGACGCCTCTGGATGTTGAAGCAGTGACCACGGACCCCGTGGCCGTGGTCGCGTCGGCGGTGGAAGTGCCGGTGACCGAAGTGTCCGTGGCCAACGACTTGGATGCGGCGCCGGTGCAGGTGGAACTAAGTGACTTCGGCAGTCAGACCGCACCAAAGAATGATTTGCTCAAAGAGATTGGTGCAATGGGCGGCTCCGGTCTGGACGGTCGCGGCGCTGCGGCGCGCGGGCAACTGGTTCGTCAGAACGGCGGCAGCGAGGGGAGCGAAGCAGCGGTGGCCGCGGCACTGAAGTGGTTCGCCGAGCACCAGAATCCTGACGGAAGCTGGAGCTTCGATCATCGCATCGGGCCCTGCCAAGGCCGCTGCGACCATCAAGGGAGCATGGACGGGCGTAACGGCGCCACCGCAATGGCCTTGCTGCCGTTCCTGGGCGCCGGACAAACGCACATGGAAGGCACCTACAAGAAAACGGTCCAAGGGGGCCTTTACTACTTGATGACGCACGGCAAGGTGAAGAACGGCGGCCTGAGCTTTGAAGAGGCGGGCGGCAGCATGTACTCGCACGGGCTGTGCTCGATTGTGCTCTGCGAAGCCTACGCGATGACGCATGACAAGGGCCTCATGATGCCGGCTCAAGGCTGCATCAACTTTATCGTGTACGCTCAGGACCCGGTCGGAGGCGGTTGGCGTTACCAGCCGCGCACGCCCGGCGACACGTCTGTGGTCGGTTGGCAACTGATGGCGATGAAGAGCGCTCACATGGCGTATCTGATGGTGCCACCCAATTCGGTCAAAGGCGCGTCGAAGTTTTTGGATGCGGTGCAGGCCGATAGCGGCGCGTATTACGGCTACACCGGACCGGGCAACGGCTTGGCAACCACCGCGGTTGGCTTGCTGTGCCGCATGTATCTGGGCTGGAAAAAGGACGAACCCGCACTGGAACGCGGCGTGCAATTCCTCAGCGCCAAAGGCCCGTCGAAGAGCAACATGTACTTCAATTACTACGCCACGCAGGTGATGCGGCACTACGAAGGCGAGACATGGGACAAGTGGAATGTTCAGATACGCGACTGGCTGGTAGAGAGCCAATCCAAGGCCGGCCACGCCACGGGCAGTTGGCACATTCCGGGCGATCACGGCTCGGAGCGCGGCGGGCGAGTTTACTGCACGTCGATGGCAACGATGATCCTGGAAGTGTACTACCGCCACATGCCGATCTACGGCAAGGCGGCGGCGACGGAAGACTTCCCGCTGTAAACGGGTCAACTGCATTGGTGCAATTCAAACGCCTCGGGCCTTGGTTGGCTCGAGGCGTTTTTGTTTTGCGTCCGCGCTAGAACGAAGTAAGTGTTAGTTGAGGCGAATCATGTCAGCGGTTGCTCAACCTAGATCGCTTCCCATCGCCAAGCCAATGCCGCCGCGGCCACGGAGCGTTGCCGCGCCACCCGCTGTTCAAGTCCCGCGATCCCACTGGGTGACGTTGCTGTTTGCCGGCGAAATCCGCCGCAACGTTTCGAGTTGTCTAATCAGCACACTGATGCATGCCGCCGTGATTCTGTTGTTGGCCGTGCTCTTCCGCCTTGCAGCGCCCAGGCACGAGCCGCGGATGCTGATCGTTTCCCACCCTTCGCTATCCGATTCGCCCTTGACGACAGTCCAGGTGAAACCGTCCCTGTCCGATGTGGCTGAGTCAGCAAGTTTTGCGCCGCAACCGCAAGATCTGCCGCTCGTGCCGCTGCCGGATATCCGTTCGCCTGTTGCCTCGCCATCGCGCAGCGAACCGATGTCGAGGATGAACGTCGGGCACACAACTTCCAATCCGCGCGATCTGTTGCTGCAGAATCTTCGCCCGACCGGCGGCGGACTTGGCGGAAGAAGTGGCGACTCGCGCGGCCGGTTGTTGAGCGAACGTGGAGGCACGCCCGGTAGTGAAGAGGCTGTCGTGCGCGGGCTGGCGTGGCTGGCCGCGCACCAGCGCAACGATGGAAGCTGGCGATTCAATCATCAAGAGGGAGTCTGTCAAAATCGCTGCGCCGATCCGGGCACCGAGGCTTCGACAGCCGGCGCCGCGGGACTGGTGCTGCTGCCGTTTCTCGGCGCCGGCCATACGCCCGAGCAAGGCGAGTACAGCGAGACGGTTCGGCGAGGCATCTACTATTTGCAAAGCCGCATGCTGTCCACACCAAACGGCGGCGACCTGCGCGAAGGCACGATGTACGCGCAAGGCATCGCCGCAATCGCGCTCTGCGAAGCTTACGCCATGACGCATGACGAATCGATGCGGCCCGTTGCTCAGCAGGCCGTTGACTTCATCTGCTACGCGCAGCATCCCAAGGGCGGCTGGCGTTATGAACCGGGACAACCGGGCGACATGACCGTTACCGGCTGGCAGTTGATGGCGCTGAAGAGCGCTCAGATGGCCGGCCTCAGGGTTCCGCCGCAGGTTCTGGAACGAGCCAAGCAGTTCCTCGACACGATGCACACCGGCGGCGGCGCCTGCTACGGTTATCTGTCGCCGGGCCGCGAAAACACGCCCACCGCCGTCGGCCTGCTGTCGCGGATGTACATGGGCTGGTCGCAAGGCGATCCGCGGTTGGCGCGGGGCGTTGATTTTCTCGCCCGCGCCGGCCCGTCGCGCGACGACGTGTATTTCAACTACTACGCCACGCAGGTGCTGCATCACTACGAGGGTTCGCACTGGGATCGCTGGAACGGCAAGCTGCGCGATTACCTGATTCAAACGCAATCGCGCGCGGGGCACGAAGACGGCAGTTGGTATTTCGTGAACTACCACGCCACCACCGGCGGCCGCTTGTACACCACGGCCATGTGTGTGATGATCTTGGAAGTTTACTACCGCTACATGCCGCTCTATGAACGCCGCGCGCTAGAAGAGGGTTTCTAGAGTTCAAGCGGCCGAGTGACTTTTTTCCCTCGTTTAACCCGCAGCCGCAGGCGATGGCTGTTGCGTGCACGCACCATCGCCTGCGGCTGCGGGTTAAACGACCAAGAGC
>JBGTKH010000167.1:0-17419 GCA_041744735.1 Pirellulaceae bacterium
GTTGATGGCCACGACCGAAATGCCCTTGTCGAGAAATGCTTGCGGATTGGTTTTCTTGTCGCCGGCCTGCCAGCCGCCGCCGTGGATGTAGAACACGACGGGCGTCGGCTTGTCCGACTTCGCTTGGTAGAAATCAAGAACCTGTCGCGGATGGCTGCCGTACGGCACGTTGAGCAGTTGCTTGGGCTGCTCGGCATGGCTGTGCTGCACGATAAAGAGCAGGGCGATTAAGGGAAGGATTCGCTTCATGAGGTTGGGCTCCTGGGGAGAGTTCTAGCGGATGCTGTAGGATGGACGCCCTCGTCCGTCCTTGTGCCTTGGACGGACGAGGGCGTCCATCCTACGTTGGTTGCTCACTGCCGCGTTACAAGATCATCGCCACTTTGGACGGGCTTGGCAATGGTGTGGCAGGCTGGCTGCATCATCGTCCGCCTATCGCCGATATGGAACGTCTGGCGTATTCTATTTCCGCTCACAGGCAACACTCAAAGCTCAAAGTCATTGCTCCCACCGACGCCGGGTCGGCGGGGAGCGAAAGTTCCTTTGGCATCGAGGTAGCATCCAGTCACGTTCCCACCGACGCGGGGTCGGTGGTGAACTTTTGCCGGGCATATTCAAACGGCTGAAGGTTTCAGGTATCTTGGAACGTGGAGCGGTGATTGAAGTCGCCCTCCGTCAGCGCCGACTAAATGCTCCCTTGCCGGCAACCTAGTAGGCCGGAACAAGTCGGCGCAGTTCCGGCAACCGTCTTTTTTTCTCGCGAAGGATTTCGACTCATGCCAGCCTCACACCAGACCTCACGTCGTCAGTTTCTCCAAGGAATCGCCGCCGCGGGAGCCGCAAGCATGCTGCTCCCATCGGCCAACCGGGCCTTCGGCTTCCAGTCGGCCAACGACCGCCCGGTCTTTGCGACCATCGGCCTGAGAAATCAAGGCTGGGCGATCACCAGCAAATCGTTCAAGTTTGCCGACTTCGCCGCCTTGGCCGACGTCGATGCGAATGTGCTGGGGGAAAACGTGGAAAAGGTGGAGAAAGCCCAAGGCAAAAAGCCCGACGCCTACAACGACTACCGCAAGATCCTCGATCGGAAAGACGTCGACGCGGTGATGATCGCGACGCCGGACCACTGGCATACGAAGATCGCGGTCGAGGCCATGCTCGCCGGCAAAGACGTCTACTGCGAAAAGCCGCTCACGTTGACGATCGACGAAGGCAAGCTTATCGAGAAGGTCGTCAAGGAGACGGGCCGGATCTTTCAGGTCGGCACGATGCAGCGAACCGAGTCCGACCAGCGATTCTTGCAAGCTATCGCCCTGATCAAAAATGGCCGCATCGGCACGGTCAAGAAAGTGACGTGCGGCATCAATAGCATGGAAGCGTCACCGGTCATTCCCGCGGCCCTGGTTCCGGCAGGACTGGATTGGGAGACCTGGCTCGGGCCGGCGCCCCAGGTTCCGTATCGTGCTCTCCCGGAATTGCGGGAAGGTTACGGCGGCGGCGTACCGCTCTACAGCAATTGCCACTACTCCTTCCGCAACTGGCACGAATACTCTGGCGGAAAACTGACCGACTGGGGCGCCCATCACGTCGACATCACCTGCTGGGCGCTCGGCGCCACCGCTACGGGGCCGAGCAAAATCACGCCTGTCGAATACCAGTTGCCGGTCGAGTACAAGGACGGCAATCCGGTGGTGGCCGACCGCTATAACGCCGCGACCCATTTCAACATCCGCGTCCAGATGCCGGGCAATGTGGAGCTGATCATTACCAGCGAAGGCGATAACGGCATTCTGTTCGAGGGCACGGAAGGCCGGTTCTTCGTCAACCGCGGCAAGATCGCCGGCAAGCCGGTTGAGGACCTGCAGGACAATCCTCTGCCCGACGGGGCGATCGAACAGGTTTACGGCGGAGCGGTCAGCGAGAACCACACGGCCAACTTCATCGAGGGCATGCAGGCCCGCCAACAGCCGATCTCCGACGTCTGGTCGCACAACCGCATGCTCGAGATTTGTCACCTCTCGAACATCGCCATGCGTCTGGGCCGCGAACTCCAGTGGGACCCCGCCCAGCGTGAAATCATCGGCGACCCCCAAGCCAACGCCTTCCTCGCCCGCGAAAACCGCAAGGGGTTCGAGATCAACATGTAAGTCCCGCTGTCCGAAGACGACGACTTGATCGACAGCCTGCTGGAACACGACGCCAGGTTCCGCCGAATGGTGAAGAGCGCGGCGAACAACTCGTCGATGCACCGCTTCACCGCCGAGCAACTCGACGTTGCACATCACGTCGATGACTTCAAGAGTTGTTCCACTGTCTTCATTGGCAAGAACATCCGATTCGTCGTTTGGGCGACTTCGACGAATCCGTAACGAGCGTAGAACTCACGAGCCTGCTCATTTTTCGCGTCAACCAGCACAAGCGCGGCCGCCACTTCATCAGAATGACGAAGCGACCGGGCAAGTGCGTCAAGCAAGAGCAGCTTGCCGACGCCAGAAAAGTTCACGTCGCGAGCGAGCCTGCCAATGAGAACCGCAGGTACGACCGGATAGCGAGGTAGCTTCTTGACGAGTTCGTCGGGCAACTCATCCAACACGATCGAGGCGGACGACAACGAGTAATAGCCCGCGATGCGGCTAGGCTCGCCTCCGGGAACCATCACGAACACCGCGGCCACGCGCCGGCGCATTTCCTGGGTCGCTCGTGCCGCAGATATTCATCCAGTTCCGGCACGCCACAGGAAAAAGCCTTGCGATCATGCTGTTTCGCAAGGGGCTCGCAAACGAATTTGCTCATCGCGAAATCACGTCTTGCCGGTACACGTCGGCCGCTTGCTGCAAGGCTCCATTCGGTTCGGGGGGATTGACCAGCGACTCGACAAACGCCCGGCTCTGCGAACCGTTCAACCGCAGCACTTCGTGCTCGTGAATCACGGCTTTCGCCGCCTCCTGCACGGTGTTCACCACAAACTCCGACACGGTTCGACCTTGATACGCAGCCGCTCGTTCGATCAGTTCCTTTTGATCGGCAGTTACCCGCGCTTCAAGCCGCAACGTTCTTGCCCGTGCCATCGTCATCTGAAAATCTCCCTTCCGTCAAAAGTACGGCAGACGGCCGTACGCGTCAAGCGATCCAGCGCAACCGACATCCGACGTTGTGAGCAGCCTGACTGAAATCCAGCACTCGGCCGAAAGGTCTCGCCCTCCGTCACGACGACCGCGCACGGGCTTTCGCACGACCAACAGACCGTGACCGAATCGCCGGCTCGCTTGTCAACGGACCGTACCGGGTCGGGGATGTAGTTGTTGAGCGCTGCAATAGTATCGCTCGGAATTATCGTCGCTGGTAGAATTGTGGGGCTTCACCAGCGTTGATTCGGCAAGAAAGTTGGCCGGATGAGCTTGAGGCGACGACACGCGTGTGCGTGCAAGGCGAGGCATTTACCCGCTATGAAAGTGATCCCGCTGAGAGAGGCCAAGGCATATTTGAGCCATTACGATTGTTCGTGCCACGACGAACCGGTCATCGTCACGGCGGGCGGCGTGCCGTCGTTTCAACTAGTCCCGCTGTCAAGAAGACGATTTGATCGGCGGCCTGCTGGAACACAACCCCAAGTTCCGCCCAACCTTAAATTTAAAGAGCCGGCTCAATGAAAAATCGGTCTCGATTGAGCCTGCCCGCCAACGAATGTGATCACGCGTCGAATCGCGGATTTTCAGGTTGAAGTCATGCGTTACAGATACCAGCAACCCGGAAACGAGGATGAATTCGAGGAATTCTGCGTCCGCTTTTTTCGCCACCTGCTGAAACGCGGTGGGTTGGTCCGCTACGGAAAGCGCGGGGAGAAACAGGATGGAATCGACATCATTGACCAACTTGGAGCAAAACCACTCATTGCCATTCAGTGCAAGCACCATGAGCCGACAAAAACGATCCCACCGAAGGAAATCAAGCACGAGGTTGCGCTTGCTGAGTCGTCATGTCATTTGATCGACCGCTACATCTTAGCGACTACCGCTAAGAAAAGCAGAAACGCCCAGGACACGGTCCTGAATCTGAACCAGAGGATCGACAAATCGCGGAAGTTCACCGTTGAGATTTATTTTTGGGAAGACATTTGCATTCATTTAGCCGAGTTTGGACAAGCCATTTCCGATTTCATACTTTTGGGTGAACGGATTGCCGAAGAATCGCTTCAGTTGGTGCGTGCAGGTTCCGACAATTATGCCTCCGTGAAATCGGAGGACGAGGCTGGCGCCAATGACTTGTACCCAGAAATCAACCTACTTTTCGAGGAGCGAAAGCTGGAGGCAGCCGAACACGAAGTTGCGAAGCTTCCCGATCCAGAGCAAGTAACGGGACTAAGCGCACCTCAACGGTATGCAATTCTGAGATTTCGAGCGAAGCTCGCGCTAGAACGATTGCAGTTTGACGAGGCCGTTCGCCTTTTCAATCTGGCGTACGAGACATGCCCACAGCTTCAGAAAGCTCGGCAGAATCATGTGCTCGCGCTGGAATTCGCTGGAGAACGAAAACAAGCTTTTGCCGAGGCGGAAGAACTGTTAGAGGAGGGAATCCGATCATCGTTCCTCGTCAGCCTGTTTATCAGAAACGCAATTGATCTGACTGCCCTTGCGCCCAAGCAGGAAATCATCGACGAATACAGTTCGTCCGAAGAAGACGTAAATCTGGCGCTCGCAGGCAAATATTTGGATTGGAATCAAATTGAGCTAGCGGAGTCCGCTGCTCGAAGGGCGCTCGATATCGCGCCAAAGTCTGCACATGCACACTTTTTGTGTGGAATGGTGTCCCATCACGCTGGCCTGCACGGACCCTGGCAGTACCGTTACGAGCGCCTCGCAGAGGCCGTTCGGCATTATTCAAACGCCCTCGTTGCGGCCGAGCGTGACAAGTACATCGGCCTACTACCCGAAATCTGGACCAACCGTGGGCGCGTACATAGCTTCCTTGGCAGACTCGAAAGAGCTGCCGATGACTTTCGCAGCGCAGTGAGAGTTGCAGACAAACCAAGCCTTTACGCCGAATCTGCTGCCTCGTTTTTTCTTCACGAGCAGGACTACGATTCTGCCTGGGAACTGATGCCTGTACTTGATGCAACTTCAGATGAGGCGGCGTACTTGATCGCCGTAACAGAATATCACCACGCGCCACATGGCGAGAGGAAAGAGCACATCGCAGTATTTGCGAAGTTGGCGGACCGAGAATTTGACCGGGCTACTGACGTTCGCTTTCATTGCGTTCAGTGGGCGATCGAGTTAGGGGACTTTGCACTTGCGCGCCAGTGTGTCCCAGATACCTTTGTCGATCAAAGGCCGTTCCAAGGAAACACGTTGCTCGCTTGGATCGCACTCGAATCTGGAAACGAAGGAAACGCTCGCGAACTCGCCGCCTTGGCACTCGAATCCAGTTCACGATCAGCTCATCAACAACACGTCGCGGTGTTAGCAAGGTTGCTGGTTCGCATTGGAGATGACGAAAAGGCGCTGCCGTTGCTTGAGCAGGCCGCGACACCCGGTGTATTGGACGACGTTTGCAAACGGTTGGTTGAATGCGCCCAACGCCTCGACCGCCACGACATCATGCTTCGTGTGTGTGCTGAACTCCGACAAACGAATCAGCAAGACAATCTGATACGCAAATTGGAGGTGCAACTGCTATCGAAGTACATGCCCGAAGACGCGTTTGGCCTTGCGAAGCAGTTCCGACAGTTCGACAATTCTTATTTTTCGGTGGCGAGAAATTTTCTTGCCGTTCGCCTCAGGAGGCCTGACGAGATTGATTTCGACGACAAAGCATTGCCAGGCCCCGACGATTTCGAACCGGATGAAGCATATCTCGTCGTAACGCCGTACATTGAACTAAGAAGGTATCGCGACGCGCTAGATTTCGCATATCACCAACTACGGAAGCATTTTTCTGAAGAGCGAGCGCACGGCCAGTTCATTTGGCTTGTGTTGCAATACGGTGAAAGGGCCGAGATCCCGCATCGCCCTGAAGTGGTTGATAAAGAAAGCGCGATATGCCTTGAGAATCTCACCACCGGCGAGAAGCGATGGGTGGTACTTGAGGATCGCCAGCCAGACCCAGCCCGCAACGAGTTCGCGACTTCCACGCAAGTTGCGCAGGCATTAGTCGGCAAACGGGTTGGCGATGTTGTGGATCTCCGCGGGCCGTCGGTGCAGCCGCAGCGCGAACGGCTGATCGAGATACAGTCAAAATACGTTCGTCTATTCCAAGATGCCATCAGCAACTTCCAGCATCGTTTTCCTGGTGCTGGAACGATTCAGTCGATTTACGTGGGCAATGAAGAACATTTCGATCCAACGCCGATTATCGACACCCTCAAGGATCGCCGGGAACGCGTCGACAAAGTCATGTCGACGTATCGCGACAACCTGTGCCCTCTGCACCTGTTGGCGTCGCAACTTGGCCTCAATGAACGTCAATTGATTATCGGTTTGACCGGACACGACCAGCGGTTCATGCGCTGCGTTCGATGTTCGACCGAAGAATTTGCGGCCAACGTCGAGGCGGGATTTGATGCCAAGAAGATCGTTTTGGAGCTTTCGGCGATTGTTACGATTTCAAGACTCGGAGTGTGGGATCACCTGGATCCGGATTTCGAGTATCTGGTCTCGCGATCCACGTCGGACACGATAGGCGAGTGGCTACACGAGCTCACAGAGCAAGAGGGGCACCCGACCGCATACAGCTCATTAAGCGATGACGGGAGAATGATCTTCCAAGACGTCACACGGGAACAGTTGGAGCGTGAACGCGATGAAATCCGCAGCATGTTGTCCAAAATGAACGGTCGTTGCACGGTCAGGAATTCCATTGCGATTGCACAGCTAGACCCAAAACGACGTGAGAAATATGTGACGGTTTGCGGTTTTCACACGCTTGAAACCATCAGTGTCGCCAAGGACGAAAATGCGTTGCTTTGGACGGATGATCATTTTGTCGCCGTGGTTGCCAATATAGACTTTGGCGTTAAGCGAATTTGGACGCAGTTGGCGTTTAAGACACTCGAATATGCGAAACGGCTCGACGACAACGCGTATAGCGAGTTGACAGCAAAGCTGGCAGCTTGGAATTACATTGCAACAGTCTGGAATCCGCAAGATCTCATTGCCGCAGGAAACCTCTGCGATTGGGACGTAAATGCGTGGCCCTTGAAGCAGTGCATTCGACTAATCGGCACGTGCCCGGTGCCGTTGGCAGGGAGGGCTCGACTCGCAATTGATTTCTTCCGGCTACTTCGGCGATCGTCCTGCATCGAACTCAAGCAATCAGCGGTTATCCAAGCTACTCTCCATTCCCTCGGCAATGTCGTGGCTGTGCGATGGATACTGCGACAACTCGATCAATTCTTTCGAGTTGACTTTCCGTCCGCGGAGTTTCTAAAGACGGAGCTGTTGTATTGGTTGCAGCTTCGGTGAAGACACGCGGGTATTGGAGAGCAGGTAATCACAAACGAAACGCCCGCTGGCTCGATTGCTCGAATGAGGGCTTTTTCATACGGTTACAAGAAAGTGACCACGCGCTCGGCCAATTCCATTTCGCCGAGCACGACGTTCAGCTTGCCGGCCGTGACGACCTTTTCCCGAACTTGCAGTTCCCGCAGTCGCATCAGCGTCGGATTAACGGCCAGCAGCTTGGCCTGACAACCCGACCCGACCATTCGTCGCACGGTGTTCGGCTGTGAAAGCGACCCGAGGACTAACACTACCTGAATCTTGCCGTTCGGAACTGATTGCCGCACTTCGCGGCGTATCGTAAAGTGGAGTTGGAGGGTTCCCGCATGACGTTTCCCATTTTCGTTCAACCAGAGAACGGCCAATTCGCGGCGCAGCTTGTTGGTGAGCACGACCTTCGTATCGTGCGTCCCACGCGCGACGAAGCGCTGAGCGCGATGCAAGACGAACTGCGGCGGCGCGTACAGTGCGGGGAACTTGTGGCGGTCAGCGTTGCCAATACAGGTGTCATGGCCGTGGCGGGCAAGTTCGCGGACGACCCCACGCTCCAGGATATCTGCGACGACATTTACACTCAGCGCGACCGCGAGCGGGATGAACTGTCGGAATGAAGGCCTTTGACGCAACGCTGATTTCGCGAAATCGTCAGGACTTCGAGCAGGTTCCGAATCTATCCGTCGAGTTTTGGGGCTAACTTCGAAAGTATATCAGAACAGATGAAACTGTAATGCCACAGATCGACGATGACTTTGTGCCGGTCACTGGCGGCGCGGACCTTGCTGACGACTACTTGCGCGACGACCTGGACTCGTTGAGCGATCTCAAAGTCCAGTCCGACTTGGATCGACACATCGTTCGGCTGCTGGCACTTCACAAAAACCTTCGCGTTGGGTTCCGCAACCGGGATTTGACCCGGCTTGATGACGCTACCAAGCACGACTTGCTGCAGGACATGAACGACCTGCTTGGCATCAAACCACTTCGTACCGGCAAATGATCTCGGTCCAGCAGGCAACGGAATTCGCGCGGAAACTAGCGGTCGCGGTGCGGGTGTTCGGATCACGGCTGTTCACCGACTTGCTTTAGGGCGCTGCTGTACAACGCCGGCGCCACGTAAAAGCCGTGTTGGATCAATGTGTCGAGTAGCGACCGCATCTCCGTGACCAATGCTGATGCCTCGCTTGGAGCAACGATGCGTAACGGATCAATTCTACCATCCATTCAAGCACTCGCGAAGCGGAACAAGGAAGACCGGGCAATGCTGCGGCCACAGTCGCGAAAGGGAGAAAACGCCCTGGTCCAATTGCTCGAACCCGGGGCATAGCTCATTCAGGCTGTCACAACGCTCTGATGACAATACCTGAGCCAACGGACTTGCTTCCCTCGCAGATCGCGAAGCGGGTGCCAAGCAGCGGCTTCACGACGAGCAGCGGAACAATGCGAAATTAGCCGGATCGCGCTAGCGATCGGTTCTCGCGCGAACCGTGATCTAGCGCCTAGCGGCTGATACTCGTAGCGTCTCCGAGCAAAAGACGACGGATCTTTGCTACCGATCCGAACGGACAGCGGCACTATTGCGACCGACGTGGACCGAACAGATATTGTGGCGAGAAGGAGCCGGTTGAGGACCTGAAGGACAATCCTTTGCCCGACGGGGCGATCCAGCAGGTTTACGGCGGCCCGGTCAGCGAGAACCGTACGGCCAACTTCATCGAAGGCGTGCAGTCCCGCCAGCAGCCGATCTCCGATGTCTGGTCGCACAACTCTCGAACATCGCCATGCGTCTCGGCCGCGAACTCCAGTGGGACCCGGCCCAGCGTGAAATCATCGGCGACCCCCAAGCCAACTCCTTCCTCGCCCGCGAAAACCGCAAGGGGTTCGAGATCAACATGTAAGTTCCGCTGTCCAGAGACGACGACTTTATCGACAGCCTGCTGTAAAAAATTCGGCGACCGCGCATCAATTAGTTAGAACGCGACGGTGGTTGGTCCGCCACGCGGGACGAGTCGGCCGACTGATGAAGTGACCTGTACTTAAACTCTGTGAATCGAGGTGGATCATGGCCAAGCGACGCGGCACGATCTACCACGGCAAGAAGCGTTCCCGCTTCACGCTGTGGTAAACGGCATTCGGTGAAGACGGTGCCGCGGCCACAAACCAGAGTGGCCGCGGCCCGCTCGCCGAAAGCTCGTCGGATTCGTTGAACGGTTACAACGACTAAAACTCCATGGACGGTGTTTTTCACTAACCACTTGTTTTCGGAGGAATCAAGTATGCACAACCGGTGCATCGATTGTGTTCCCGAACGACCCTGGCGGCGACGACGACCGTGGGTGATTTTTGACCCGTTCCCAGGCCCATTTTGCCCGCGGTGTGGGGACCATCATAACGCGGATTTCTGTGCGCGTTCATTGTCCCCGCTGATGTAAGGCAATCTTCTCCACGAAACCCCGGCAGGTAGGGGAAGCCTTCACCTGCCGGGGACTTTCTCGCAATGTATGATATGCTCTATTGAACTGGTTCGCAGGCAAGACCGAACAAGTTGTAAAGCGCGACAGCCTCATTCTCCTTTATCGCGCTCAAATACCGTTCACCAAACGTCGTTGGTCCGTCGGAAACCAAGTGGCGATGCAAGACCTCGACGACGGTTGGCGGTACTTCGGCTACCGGCGCGCAGAATAGCCGACATCCAACACCCAGTGCGAATCCTGGAAGCCCGCCGATATCGCCCAAGAACTGACGGTTGACACGACCGCCGAAGCACGCGTGAACGAGCAATATGCGATGCTGAGCCAATTGCATCCAATCTGCGCCGTTCTCGGAAACGAGTTTAATCGGCGCATCTGGTGCGACCACGGATGCTATCCTACCACCTTCACTTTTTGTCGATTGACCGTTGGGCAACAAATCGGCGAGCGGAACCAGTTCACCGTGCCCATAAATAACTGCCGCCGATGCAAACCGCTGCGACAAGAGTTCAGAATCCTCGCGCAATTGATTGGCCGTATCGACTAAGGTCTTGCGAATGACTTCGAGTTCCTCGCTGTTTGGCCCGAAATAGTCAAGATATGGAGCGAGTAGGTTTTCTTCGTCGCTGATCAGGAGTTCAACCCCGCGGACGTTGCGGCACCCTGTCTTCGAAACTCTTTGCGCCCAACTGAAAGCAGGAACGAGCGAAATCACCATTCCCGCATCGAAATTGCGCATCAAGTCCTGCCACGGTATCGTCGCCATGGTTGGTTCAGCGGCTAGCACGATCCATCTGGCGGACGCATCACATGAACGTACGGCGTCGAAGACCGCGCGTCCGAGTTCGTAAAAGTCGTCGCTCCAAGCAACGCCTTTCCAAAGATCTTCATCTTCGCCCAGTGATCGCGCTTGTTTAACAAAGCTCGATTTCGGTCGAAAAGGAAATGATTGCGAATCGCCATTTGGTGCGATCACTAGCACCCGCCATTGCAACGTTGACAGTCGGACAAGCGAGACGAGAACCGGCTGCCCAAGCACAGTTGAACCAAGTGTCTCTGCGAAGTCGAATTCCAATGAAGGCGACGAGCTGTTACCAAAACCAGATGTGCGCCGAAGTCGCCGCGGATTTGCACCAACGCCACGAACGAGACCATAGACTGAACGGACTTCCTCTTCCGACAAAAGACCATACATTTTCTTCGTGAATATCTTCGTCGAGGAAGCAGCGCTGATGATCGACAAGCATCGTCCCAGTAACAATTCATGCACTTCCAGCCACTCTAACGGCGAAAGCATCACGTCTTCAGGTAGTGCCGAGAGGCCGCTCCGCAGAATTCGTTGCCAGAGCTCGAATGTCCCGATGTGAATTCCGAATGGTATCACCTCGAGTGCCTCGCCTACGGCGCCCGTGAATGAGAGAAGCTCATCACGCTCGGCAGGAAATCGCTCCAGAAGCTGAGCCGCGTTGTTGATTTGCTTGTACTGCAAACACAGCTTAAACGCGGATCGAAGAAGCGCAGGCTTATCGTCAAACTCTGGTGTCGGCGGCAGAGCTCGGTACACGAAATGGCCCAGCGGACTGTAACAAGGATCGCTTCTAAGCGGACACGCACTCAAAACGTTTTGCCAGTCGGCCTTTGTTTCTGGATTGATCGTCTGGTCCCAAGTCATCCGCATTCGATACGGATCGGGGCACTGGTTGGGCTTTTTGGATCGGCCAACACGAGTGCCACGCGCTGAAGAATTTACTTGGTCGGCGAAATTAGAGGATGTTGAGGAGCGGTCGTCGTCGGTGAAATCATCGTCGTCTTTGAGTTCGGGCTCCAGATAGCAAGAACTCGGCCCAGGATCGCGAGGAAACCGTTCCTCATCAGCAATCAATCCCGTTTGCTTCACCCAATACGCAAGCGCATCTCCGATATCTTGGTAACCATCCGCCGCAAAGTCCGGAGTCGTCCACATCCATTCATGTGCAAGAGCCGCTGCGCCTAGATCGTCACCCGCATCTCGCAAGGCCTGACCAGCGCGCCGCAATTTCTTTACTTCGTCAAGGTATTCGCTTCGATCATCACCTGATCCTTTTCCGATCCGTATGCCTCTAGCCGTGCGCCACGACGTAACCGAAAACGGGGCCACGCGTGCGAGAAGTTCAGCAGCGTCTTCGCACCAAGTCATGCCACGCAATGACGAGCGTGCAAGACCACGCGTGCGATACAACACGTCGGACAACTTGTACGCGAGAGGCTTGCCGTAATACGGCAAGAGCCATTTCTGGTCGCGGTAGCCAGGCCCACAATTCGTGGCGTACCAATCCAATGAACCGCCCTTCCAGTCTCCGTAAATGAACGTGAACTCGGCTTCGAGCCGATCGACAATTTCGTTTGCACGTTGGAACTCAGGTGGCTGCCCGTTGACGTCATAACGGATCTTTTCCACTCCACTAATCACCAGAATCCGTATTACGGCACAGGCAACTTTGCAGTCGTTAAGGGGAGTGAGAGTGCTGTCGATGTGACTGTGGCAAAGATCGGCGAGTTGTAAAAGGTGTCGCTTGTGCTCAATCGCCCAAGCCGACTCTTCAGCCGTTGCGCCTACCCAAGGGAATCGCTTTCCCATCTGGAGACCGAGTACGGCCAAACTGCCCCATACGACAGTTTGGTTTTGAGCCTCCGCGAGCGCATCGGTTGCAAGTGGAATCAATGTCGCTGAAATGTGTTTGCGCCACTCACCGGTATAGCTGTTTGGACCCAGTAGCACCCAGAGTTGGTAGTCAGGCCGGGCGGGCACATCAAAAGTCTGGGCATATCCCTTGCATAGTTCCTTTTGCACCAAGTTTCGCATGTATTCGCGAACCGATTCGTCGACGCACATCGAATCCTGTGCGATCGCCTTTTCGTCTTTCCATCGCTCGTTGATGATTTCGCCAAACAGCGGGAAGTCCCCTTTGCGTTGCCGCTTCCTGAGACGCTGTAGGCCCTTGAAAGACGATTGTTGGGTACGCTGTTTAGGCATCGGTAGTCGAAGTCACAAAGACATGGACAGTGATTTTGTCCCAATTGGATGGAACTGGATGGTCAAAGTGTCTGTTGCGACGACCGGCGCTAAGCACAACCGAACTTTCTGCTCCGTGCCCGTCAAGCAACGCAATACGAATCTGCCCGCGCGTGTTCGCGGCGCTGTTGACTTTCACTACTCGCGCAGTCACTCGTGATTTTCCGCTCTTGGATGGACTCTTTGAAAGCTCGATAGCGATAGCCCACGGTACGTAGTGAGTCAATTCTGCTTTTGCCAGTTCGTCCCCGATGGGAATAAATCGTGGCTTGTCCTGTTCTGGTAGCCGTATGGATGCGCTCAATACAGGTGCCGACAATTGCGCCGTCTGCAGGCTGTCAACGTTACCTAGTTGTGCATGTAACCAGCCTCCCGCTGCCGCCGTCCATTGCAAGCGTGACGCGACTTCTTGATCCGATTCGGGACTCGCGCTTGACTCACGATGCATGGGGTCTTCGGAAACACCGTCGTTGCTTTCGCAGGACACAGCACTATGCCAGTACTCTGTTGGTTCGTCACGAATGCAATCGCACAGATCCCAAAGCGCAAATGGATTAAGCGCCAAGCGTGCCAATTCTGCGTCCGAAAGTGTGTCGAGACCACTTTCGAGAATGGTTCTCAACGCGTCATCATCAACGATTTCGTTGTAGCGTACTTTCCGGTCCAAAACCGATTGTAGATTACGTAGGTACGACTTCAATTGGGCGGAATCGGCGAGCGATGTCGTCAAGCAGTCAAGGATTTGATTTCTGAGCTGCGTGCCCAATTCGGCGCGGCCGTCCATTAGGCGATCAGCCTTTTCGATCGCTTCCAGTACCTCGTACATGTTCTCTTGCAGATTTGCGGTCATTTCTGTCTTTCCTCGTAGCTTGCCCAGTCCGGATTGATCTGATCCCACTCCACACCCGACTCGGCCAGCAATTTACGCAGCTTGTGACGGATTTGCCGTAGCTTTTTCGTCATCCAAGCCCGACTGTAACCATAGCGTTTCGCAACGTCTTGCTTCTTTTGCTTGTTGGCTTCAATCGACACCACAATATCTCGCTCGTGGTCCGATAGCTGGGATAACGCGTCATCTAATGCATCCGACTGATGAACACTCAGCGGTGTGTTTTCGTGGATTTCCGCCAGCGGGCGCGGCTGAGATTTGTTGTCGCCCGTGACCTCCGCCGGCCGAGATTCATTGTCGTCCGTGACCGCCGACGATTGAGATCCGTTGTCGTCAGAGACCTCTGACGAAAGTACTCGGAGTTGAGGACGTCGTTTCTCCTTCAAGTATGTCGTCACTCCCGCATCAATCAGGTACTTGCGAAATCCTGGCTCCGATCGGAACTGACCAACATAATTCATCGCGCAAAGGTGCGCTGCCTGAACAAGGTCGTCGATGACGTTCGCAAACTCCTTCGACGACAGATAGTGCAGGCGCTTGCGGATTCCGCCACGGATGATGTGTTCATCCCGCTTCATCCACTCAGCGCGGCAATCGCCTGACGCGGTTTCGCCTTTCAGTGAACCTTCCGACATTTGCACTCCTCGCGAAGATTACTCGCTTGGATGCGGGGCCGTGGGTCCGTCCTAATTTCCGGCTTTGCATCCGGTAACATGCCTCCACTGCTCTCCTTACTAAACGATCCCTTCCGCGCCGATTTTTTACTTCAATCGACCGAATTCTATTGTAGGCTCTCCATCTCAATCGTCGCAACGTGCCATGACGAAAAGAGTTGCAGTAAATGTCGGCAGCCAGATTTTAATCGAGAATTTGAATCTGGACGGTTAGCGGGTTATCGCTCGTGGCGGCGAACCTACCTACGGGCTCGCTGAAGCGTCCGTCGGTCGCGCACGCCGATGTTTTCAGGCCCGACACGCAAACTTGCCTCCGTCACATCGACCGACGCACGTGGTGTCGGACCAATCCGGTTTGTGAATTGCCCCTGGCTCGTTTGCTCGAACCTCCGGCATCAAGGTTACAGCCGGTTGACCACGCGGTCGGCCGATCATTTTTCGCCGAGCACGACGTTCAGCTTGCCGACCGTGGCGATCTTTTCGCGACCTTGCAGTTCCAGGAGTCGCATTATCGTTGGGTGTTCACCAGCAACTTCGCCCGCTCCCCAACCATTCTTCGCACTGTTCCCGGCCTGGCGGCGCACGGTGCGCTGCTTCAAATTGGGCGTGCAATGAGAGCCAAGGCCTGGCATGCGGCGAGTAAATCAGGTGATCGGTGTGGTGGCACGACCGGTGCGCGCGGTTGGTCGCGTACATCTGTTGCATCGGGTGGATGCAGTGAGAGTCCTATGCCGCCGGCTGCAATTGCGCGTATACGTCATCAAATGCATTCGGTGGTAATGCGCGATCCAACTGCCATCGTGGCTCGCCCTCACTGGGTTGGGCGGCGAAACGCTCGAACGATTCGCGGTTAACTCGAATGTCGTCATTCAATGGATCAAGTTCGTTTGCCCTCTGAAACGCCGCGCGGACAGCATCCGTCGAGTCATTCAACCGAAGCAAAGCGATCGCGAGAAGCTCAAACAGGATCGCCGCAACGTTGTTTCGCTGGGCCAATGTGATTCCTCGTCGGCACAGTTCAAGGGCCTCGTGGTTTTGCCCGTCTTGAAGCGCGTGTCGTGCGACTTCAATGTACGACCAGACAGCAATCGTGCCTCGGTTCACGGCATCGCGAAAATCGTCGATCGCGTCGGGACGTCCGAGTTCTTGCTTGAGAAGAGCACGCGCGGTAAGGAGCGTCGTGTTTTCGGGAAAGCGTGCAACTGCTTCGTCGAAGACTCTCAGTGAGTCTTCCGCTCGGTCCAGATGCTCGAGGCACGATGACTTCGTTGCGTAGGCTCCGGCGAGAATGGACGCCATTTGCTCCTGGTGGCCAGGCTGTGCGGCGCGACGAAATCCCTCCTCGACGACCCGCAGCGCTTGAGTGTAGTACGCTTGGTCGCCGGTTTCATTCGCGTAAACGTGAATCGCATCGGCCGCGCGGAATAACAGTCGTGGTGCAGTCTGGGAGTCTTGAACGTACGCCTCGCATCGTTTCAACAGTTCAGGCCAATCCTGGATCGCCTTCAAGCATTCCAGGGCCAACACATGATACGTCGAATTGTCCGGTTCCAGGCGTGCGGCGTTGTCAAAGAACAGCAAGGCCACTACAGGGTGCCCCATTTCCATCCACGCCCTGCCGCGCAGATAGTCCACCATGTTCTGCGCAAGAAAACGTGGCGGTCGACGCAGGCATTCCAAAAACTTGTCCCACTGCTTGCGCCGAAAAGCCTCGGTCTGCGCCTGACCAAGCTCCGCTTCCGTCATTGGTGGCCAGTCTGATTCAACCCACTTCTCTTGGTCCCGCAGCGTATTTAGGTCCGATGAGAGTCCCCATAGTCGCTACGTGTGGCAATCGCTGATTTCAGTCCAGACGTCGTTTAGCTCTTCGTCCTCGCGCTGGCGGTTGTCAGTGGGTTCCGCGTCCCAGGCTTGGGACATGTGGGTATCGAGGATTCGCTTGAGCCACATCGAATAACTGACCGACGGTGTGATTCTAGCGATCATCGTCGCCCTCCCCGGTGACCCAAAGGTCTCGCGTATCGTAGATGGCCTACTTGTATTCCTTGTAGGGCATCACCGCCGCCGGCTGTACCGTGCCGTGATCATCGCGATCCGGCACAAGCATCAACTCGACGGTGATCGGTCCTTGCTCGAAATTGCCTTCGCCGACGCGGAACAAATGCAGCGTGTTCGGCCCCATTGCACGTGGCGTTGGTTGGTCCATTTTTCCATCATCCCAGTCGCAACACTCTGACAGTGTATCCGTTCGAGTTTGTCGCACACAAGTTACCCCACTCCGCTTCGATCGCCTTAGGCAACCGACTTCGGGACACGGCCACGGATGTGGCGAAATGGCCCAATCACCTTCCCTTCTCTGCCACGTATGGCACTTGTGCCAGGAGTTTTGGGCGGACGCTGCCGTCGTGAAGCGGGAGCGTTGTGCCGGGGCCTCGGCCGGACGGGGTGAGCGGGTGAATCGCCAGGCTTTTGAGCGAGCGCCAGTCGTTGGGCAATTTCCAGGCGCGGTCGGTTCCGTCCCAACTGAAAAAGTAGATCTTCTCCTGGCCGCTCCACGTGTCGGGCCACATGCGGTCGTAGTCCTCGGCGAAGACACCAGGTCGCCGTTGGATACCCGGAATCCTTTGCGCAGGTAGGGCGTCTTCCACTGGGCCACGGTGCCGTCGCTCCACGTGGCGCGAATCGGGCCGATGTCGAAGGCGATCTCGTTCTCGCCGGCGTTCAAAGCAAGCTCGCCAACCGAGTTGATCCAAAGTCCCCCGCGCCCAAAAAGGCTCCTGGACCGGTGCTGATCCACGGCTGGGCGGGTCAGGCGATGCGCGGCTGGGTGTTGGGGTCGT
>JBGTKH010000168.1:0-3298 GCA_041744735.1 Pirellulaceae bacterium
GTCGCGGAACTTGTTCTCCGTGTCGCCCAAAAAGAGGTTGGCGTATAACTGGTTGTCTTCCGTCAGTTGTGCGCTGACCTTCAAGCGGTCGATCTGCGTGAAGTTCTCGGAAACGAAATTGTTGGTAAACCCACCTGGGTCCTCGTAGCCGAATCGAGTGTACGTGCGGCCAACCAATTGGTCGCCCTGGCCGAAGGAACGCATCGTGCGCGAGTACTCCAAACCCACGTCACCGAATTTGGCTTCCACCACTGGCTGGACTTCCATCGTCAGCCAATCGATGTTCTGTCGTTGACTGAGGACGTGGCAGCGGTTCTCCGGGGTCAGCGGCGTTGCGGTGCCGCCCGGCGTCGACGCGATGTTCGTATCGAAGCAGTGCCCCATCGAGTTCGCTTGGCGTTCGCCAAACTTTTGTATGCCCCACAGGTTCAGCCGCCACTTCATGTTGTTGCCGATGGGGCCTTGGAAGCGAGCGTCCAACTGCTGAACGCGAATGGCATAGTCCTGCCCGACGTTCAGGTCTTCGCTGACGACGTTGTCCGTGGCCAACGGCGCCGGCGTGCCCAGCAGATCGGGCGCCGCCAACGGATCGTGGTCCCAGCGCCGCAGAAACCGCTGGTACTTAACTTTGCTCGACATGCCGGGCCCGTAGTAATTCACGATCGCGTTGTTCGCTTCGTTGTCCAATCCGGTGAGCGAAAAGTCCAACGTTCGCCGGCCGTTGCTGGAGATCGAATCGAGATCCCAAAACTGCGACGACTTCAAGTCCTGGTACTCGCCGGTCTTAACTCGCGAGCCATCCGTCGAACTGGCCCACCAGCCGAATCGCAAGGCCGAACGGTCAGTCCAGCCCGGATCGCCAAACACATCGCAGTGCTTGTCGTTGCAGTACCAAGTGCAATCTTCCTCGTTGAAGTAGCAATTGCCATGCGCACAATCGCAAGGGTTTTCGCACCATTGGTCGGTCGTGCAACACGACGTGTCGCAGGCACACGAGTCGCCCAGATATTCCAGCCGGCAGCCGTGGTCGCAAATGGCGCGAAAGCCGTTCTTGCACTCGTCAGTCGCCGGCGGATCGCCGAGCGTGTACGACACGTCTTGAGTCGTCGCGCTGCGAACCGCGGTGGGGCGATCTTCCGCTTTCGGCGCGGTGTCAGGCGATTCCGCGTCAGTAAGCGAGTAGCGAGCTGGCCCAGAGTCAATTGCGCCGACAAACCGGATCACGCCGTCCTCCGCCGTCAACGGTGCTGACGACAAGATCACGATGGCGACGAAGAAGTAATTCCGTGTCATTCTGCTGGGTCCTACGCTTCGCATAAATTGTCGCAGGCGGGATTTTCGTGGCGACAGTATCGGGTCAGTAACGGTGTGTGGCGGGCAAGGGTCGTAATGCTGATCGCTGAACGCTGACAGCTAATCGCTAATCGCTAACAGCTAATCGCTCCTATCTCAAAAACGCTTTCGGCAGATGCGGCGACGGTAAATCGCTGCCGTGAATCTGACTGTGGCACTGCGTGCAATCGGTGTAAAAGGCGCGTTGCAGGTTGGCATTGGTTCCGACGTCGACCAATCCCGCGCCTGTGTGCGGCCCGAACGTCGGTCCGGTCCGGTGCCCGGTGTGGCAACGCAGGCAGAGGAACGTCGTGGGTTGTTTCAGCAGGTTGTTGGTCACCGTGCCGTGCGGATCGTGGCAGATGCCGCAGTTCTCGGTGACCGGCGGGTGCTCGTACGCGAACGGGCCTTGTTTCTCCGCGTGGCAGCGCCAGCAGACCATGTTCACGGTGGGCTGCGTCAAGTTGCCTTGCGTCTGCCCGTGTGGGTCGTGGCAGTCCGAGCAGACCATCTTGCCTTCCTTGATCGGATGGTGCGACGGCATGGCGTTGTGAGCGTAAATGTCCGCATGGCACTTGTAGCACGCTTGCGGTTCGTCGACCGACATCGGCAACCGTTTGGGCCGCGAGATGTTCGTGTGCTGAATGTTCATCGCCCGCTGCACGTTGGGATTCGGATGCGGGTTGTGGCAGTCCGTACACGCCACGCCATAACGGAAGTGCGTGCCCGAATGCCAAGCCATCGTGGGCGAACTCTGGTCGTGGCACTTCAAGCACAGGTCGGTGCGCGTCTCTTGGCGAATCTTGCCGTGAGGATCGTGGCACGTGGCGCACGTGAAGCCGTTCGAGCCCAGAATCTGATGCGGGTGAGCGATCTGCTCGTATTGCTGCATACTGCTGTGGCAGCGGTAGCAAACCTGCGGCGCGATCGCACCCATGTGATTCGATGCTTCCCGAATCGATGCCTGGTCGAGCTGCGGCTCAGGCTGCTGCTGAATCAGGCTGACGAGTTGCTGTATCGGCCGATCATCGCGAGCCATGTCCAAGCTTGTCGGCGGTGTGCCCGGCGGCACGTTGTAGTGCGACGTGTGACAGTCGGTGCAAGCCACGCCGTGATGCGCGTGCACCGAAGTCCGCCACGCCGAGCCCGGCTCGCACTGATTCTGCTCGTGGCACTGCAGGCAGACTTCCGATCGCTCGGGCGGCGTCAACTTCCTGAAGTTCAGCAGCGTGCCCGGCTCCTTGCCGCGCGTGATTAAGTGTCGGCTGGCCGGCCCGTGGCACTTCTCGCACGATTGCCCGCGGTGTACGTTGTGCTGGAAGGTCTTCGCGTACGTATCGTGGCAGACCATGCACAGCGTGTCGTCGTTCACGTACTCGGCGTCGGGAATATGCGGCAGCGGCACCTGCAGCGACGCCAACTTCACGGGCTGAAACAGCGGCTGCCCGGTGGTCTTAGGCAGGTACGGCGAAGTCAAGTCTTCACCCTCTCCGCGGCGAGCCTCGCGGCGCGAACCGTTACAGGCGGTGAAAGTCACCGCGCCCAGGGCCAACAAGACCAACACCAGCAATGAGCGCGAAAACGGCGCTCCGACAGAATTCAAAATGCGCACGACAAACCTCCGTGTCATTGCCGCATGAATGTGTGTGCCGCCATCAACCCATCCTGGGCCGGCACCGCGCCTCCACATAATTGGAGGTAGTTTCTATTTCGTTAGAAACGACTGTGCAGCTTTTGCCATTCTGGGCCAAATCACTCATCCCCAGACGTACCTGCCCACTGGAATTCGTCAAAGCCGTCACAAAATGCCAAAGTGCCGAGTGCACAGAGACTTGCGTGTGACGAAATGGAGCGCAAGGCGCGCGATTCCGCGCACCGGTTCAGCATGTGGCACGTTCCTAGTGTACAAAGACGTAGGGTGTGTCGAGGCTGGTTCGGCGGCCGATGACCCACCATCGTCACGCAC
>JBGTKH010000169.1:0-3844 GCA_041744735.1 Pirellulaceae bacterium
CAGCGAACCGATTCAGCGAGCCACGTACAGCTCGGCAGGCTCGCCGCAAGGCGGGACCTGGAACGCGGACGCCGGCGAGCCAGCCGCATACGGCGGATATCAAAGCGGCCCGTCCACTCGCACCGCGGCCGACGGCGGCTACTACGGCGGTTCGAGCTACCAGCGGTAATCGCTGCTGATTCACGTCGAAAAATCATTAAGGCGGGAGCGCCAGTCGCTCTCGCCTTTTTTTGTTGTGCACGGGGTCGAGAGTCTTTTTCAGTTTTGCGAATTGGCGAGTGGATAAAACGCGCCGTCGTCGCCAAAACTGAAAAAGACTCCCGATCCCTTCTTCGCGACGTCGCCGCTACATCCGTCGTCCGCCGCGCATCCGGCAATGTGGTGAATCTCACTACAAACGAACGCGTATCAAGCCTCTCACGATTCTGACGGTTCTTCGGATACGCGCGGTTCACTTGGTATTGTTGAATCACTGTGTCGCAGATTGCGGATAACGACCAATGCGGGCGATCGGGCAACGACGACTGTCCGTCGCCCACGACATAAGGGTTCAAATGAGTTACTCCACACGACGCGATCACGTTTTTGCTGAACGCATGCTCGGACCATTGATGGTGTTACTGGCCGTGGTTCCGGCCATCGCGTCCGACAAACGAACCGCCGATTCCGACGACTTGGTGCAGTTGGCACGGGCAGCCAAGGATTCGTTCCGGCCGATCGATCCACAGCGGCTGCAAGATTGCCGAGCATCGCTTGTCGCGGCCATGGATAATCTTGATCGCTTTATGCTTCAGAGCGGCCGCGAAGTGGCCAATGGCTGGAAGGCATTCTTGGACTGGCCGACGCTGCAGACCGAAGTGTATCGCGATCGGCCCGACTGGCAGACACTGTCCGGCGTGCTGGCGAGGTTCTATCAAAATCATCCCGGCATCGAAATGCCCCGCTGCCTTGCGGTGCGCCAGCAGTTGCGACGATTTATTAGCATCGGCATGCTGCTCACCGAGCCAGAACCGCAAGCCGCTTACGAGGCGCGGCTTGATGAACTGACGAGACGGCTGGAAGAGTTCCGCACCAATCCGTCCGGCGAGCATGCGGCTGCGATTGGCAAGATCTTGGGGACGCTGCAATTGTTCGAACCAGAGGGCCGGCAGTTGGCCGAGGCGGTGCGGGCGCGGTGCAGCTTAACCAACGGCCTTGGGGTGGCATCGGATCGGCTCGTCAATCGCATCGTGGCCAGAAACGCATTCGATGAGCGGACCGTGCGCGAGTACATTCTGGGCACGTCCACCGTAGGTTCCGCCCAAACAGAAGGCCGGGTCTTTACGAAACTAATTCCTAATCCGCAGCAGGCAGCGTTCGACGTTCACTTGGTGGGCACGGCAAAGGTGGAGCCGAATGTTGGATACCGCGGATCGCTGACCATCTATTCGACGGCCGACACCCAGATTGACGCCCGCAAGCGAGTATATATCGACGCGACGGGAGTGCATCCCGAACCTACCCGCTCCGATTGCACCACGGACGTGCAGGTGTACGACATCGAAGCACCGCGTACGATCACGGAAATCTTCGCTCGCCGCATGGCGAATCGCAAGAATCCCGAAGCGGAACGGGAAGGGGCGTTGCGCGCCGAGTTGCGTTCCGCGCAACAATTGGACACCGACGCCAACGGCATGCTGGCCGTCGCGAACAACGTGATGCTGCAACAGTTCCGTGCGCCGCTAGTTCGGCTGGGAGCCTACCCGTCGAGTATTTCGTTCAGCAGCACCGAGCAACACTTGCAGGCGTCGGCGCTGCTGGCTAACGATTCGCAACTGGGCGCCTGGGACGCGCAGCCGCAATTGGACCCGCTGCATGATATGGCCGTGTGCATGCACGAATCGCTGGTGAATAACGTTGGCGAAACGTTGATCGGCGGCAGGACATTCAAGGACACCGCGTGGCTCGAGATGGTGCAGATGTTGACCGCCGATGCTCCCAAGCCGTTGTGGGTCACCTCTCAAAGCGAACGCTGGAGCACTGTGTTGGCGAAACATCAGCCGCTAACCGTTGTCTTTGCAAACGATCGCTGCTGGATTACGATCCGTTTGCAGCAGTTCCAGCGCGGTGACGTACAACTCCAGCGGCCGCTACAAATTCAGGCCGAGTATCAATTGCAGGTCGGACCCGATCGGCCGCATTTGATTCGCCAGGGCGACTTACAGATTGCGTTAACTGATGGCGGTGAATCCACCCCACATGAAGCCGGCATTGTTTCGTTTGTGCGGCAAAAGTTCGCAGGCGTTCTGCAACCCGACGTGGGCTTCGAGATGTCTCTGCCCACGGAAAAGCTGAGTACGTTGGAGTTAAAAGAGTTTTCCACCCGCGGCGGCTGGCTGATCCTCGGCTATCAACTTTTCGACAGCCGCTCGCGCTTGCTCAAGGTTGCCAGTCAAGAGGACTAGCGGGTCACTGCTTGACGAATTGGAACGGCGCGGCGAAACTTTTGAGTGCCGCAAGATCTCGACGTCGCGAGGAAGGAGGCAAATCGATGATGTCATCGCTATACCCCTTGCGATTTCGCAACCTATTTCGCCGTTACCTGTGGGGCGGGCGCAGGCTGGAAACGGTTTTGGGAAAGCAATTGGGCGACGGGCAGGACTACGCGGAGAGTTGGGAGGTGGTCGATCATGGCGAGGACCAGAGCGTGATCGCCGATGGGCCGCTGGCAGGTACGACGCTCGGCGAATTGGTTGCGCGGCGGGGAGAAGAGTTGCTCGGCCGCCATCACCCGCAGAGCCGCTTCCCGCTGCTGTTCAAATTTCTCGACGCCAATCGCGATCTGTCGGTTCAAGTACACCCGGACGATGAAGCGGCCGCAAAGCTCGATCCGCCCGACCTTGGCAAGACCGAGGCTTGGGTCATCCTGCACGCTGATCCCGGCAGCCTGATTTACGCCGGCTTGAAGCGCGGCTTCGATCGTGCCGCGCTGGAGCGCGAGGTCAATCGCGGCACAACAGAATTGTGCCTGCACCGCTTCGAGCCGCAAGCAGGCGATTGTGTCTTCATTCCCGCCGGCACCGTGCACGCGTTGGGAACGGGGTTGGTCGTCGCCGAAATTCAGCAGGCCAGCGACACTACGTTCCGCCTGTACGACTGGAACCGAGTCGGCCCGGACGGCAAACCGCGAACGTTGCACGTGCAGCAAGCGCTCGACGCTATCGACTACGATGCGGGTCCTGTCAAATCTCAAACGCCGCGCCCAACCGACCGGCCGCACGTCAGCCGCCTCGTCCAATGCGACAAGTTCGAGCTCGACCGCTGGCAACTCAACGGCCGCGAATCGATCGGCGGCGACAACCGCTTCCACATCGTGTCCGTCATTCAAGGCGAGGTCTGCGTGTCCGGCGAAACATCGGCCCAGCCGCGCGCCAAAGGACAGACCACGCTGCTGCCAGCGTCGATCGGCCCGGTCGAATTAACGGCCAACACCTCGAGCCTGCTCTTAGACATGTATCTGCCGTAGCCGCCGCGCGTGCGGCGACACTAACCCGACGCGTAAGCGAGGGACTTTTGGAATCTCACTTTCCCTCGCTTACGCGTCGGGTTAGTGTGAATTTTCCGACATAGTCAGGCCCAACTGCTTTCACCCGCGTTGCTGTCAAGCCTTCACAGCTTTACGTTGCCGTCACCAGCGGGCCGCACATCCAGACGGTCTTCGCTGACTATAACCACCGACGGTCGAGCGTGTTGAGCCCGCTCAAGTAGCCGCAAACCAACAGTCGATGCTGGAAGGGGTCGGGAGTCTTTTTCAGTTTTGGCGACGACCGCGTGTTGATCCGACTGAGCCAACTCCGCCAAAACT
>JBGTKH010000170.1:0-6815 GCA_041744735.1 Pirellulaceae bacterium
TTCCCAAAGCGGCGACGAGTCGCCGCACTCCAAATCATTGCCTCGCGCTCACGACCGTACGATTACGAAAACTACGTGCTGACGCTCGAATGGCGCTGGCCCGAAGGCAACGACGGCGGCAACAGCGGCGTGCTGGTCCACACCAGCACCCCCAGTGCCCTTGGCGTGTGGCCCAAGTCGATCGAAGTCCAACTATTCCGCCGCAACGCCGGCGACTTCTGGATCATCGGCACCGAACTGAAAGTGGAAAACGAAGCCGAACGTAAACTGGGCCGCCGCCACCTGAACCTGACCGACGATTCCGAAAAAGAGATCGGCCAGTGGAACCAAATGGAGATCACCTGCAAGGGCGACGAAATCCTGGTCAAGGTCAACGGCACGTTGGTCAACCACGCCATGAACTGCAGCGAAATCAAAGGCGCCATCTGCCTGCAATCCGAAGGAGCCGAGGTGCACTTTCGCAACGTTCAACTATCAACTATCACCAATCAAAAAGTAGACACCGCTTCGATACAAAGACGTGCCGACGAAAGCATGTGATCGCCGACGTCTACAATGCCCACCGGTGCGTCGAAAGCGTCGGACGGCGACGGGGACCTATGTCGGGTCACGTCGAGGTAACCGCTTCAGCCCGGCTAACGACGCCGTCTGAAACATCGATCGTCAGTTCCGGGAAACGTTCGGCCAATAACCGCACCGCCTCGTCCTTACTCGCCTCGGCATGCATGAATGTGAAACTTGTCTCGGTTTGAACGAGACGAAAATCGCCGGGTGCAAGCCGCGCAAGCCAGTCAGGAAGCAGAGCCAGCGGGTCGAAACTGAAAGGTCGCTTTAACTCAAACCGCACCACGAATTGGGCGTCGCGTCGCAGTATGCCAAAGAGTTGGTGATTCTCGCAGGCGTCATCCAGACAACGCTCCAGCAGCGACTGATGGGGCACGCGCCAAGAATGGACATAGTGGATCTCCGCCGGAATCGTCGCCCCGTGAGGAAACACAAGCTCCCCAATGAACGCTCCCCATTCACACACGATGAACACCCTTCCGCCAGGAACACGGCCTTGCAGGCCCAAGATCAAGGGCAACAGCACCGCCTCGTAAATGGATTCCAGGGACATTCCAGGGACTGATCTGTAGCCAGCACGACGTTCGCGCCTTGATTAAGCTCCGCCGATACTACGGAAACGTCGACCATAGGTACGCTCGCACGGGCTTACGCGCTGCCCGGACTTGTCGGACAACGCAGCGGGATGCGCAGCCGCAGATGAAAGCGGTTGGGGTGGTGGTACTCGATCTCCAGCCAGCGGACTTCACCCAGCAGCGGTCCGATACTGGTGAATTGCAAGCGACCGTCGCGAGCGGTCGTTGCGGCGTTCGAGAATTCTCTACCTTGATCGTCCCGCGGCATTTTGCCGTTCCCATCTAGCAGCTTCGCGGAGCAAGTCGCGGGGCCCCTCAACGGCAGCGGCTGGTTGAGCTGCACTTCCAGCGTTCCAGACTCACGGTCTGGAAAAAGATGGAAACTGACGATTACGGTCGTCGCTTTGGCTCGTTCGGCTCGGCCAGCGTCGTGGGTCGTGAGAAACTCGCCGTCGCCCAACGATGGCTCTTCGTTCCAGTGCTCGGACCGATCCACTGGGCCGGACGCGGCCGATTCCGACGGCGGATTGTCCAACGCGAGGGTCAGCGCCGGACTCTCGTATGCTCGGCCCTGCTCCCGTCGTGGTTCGACAATCGCGTCAAGCTCATTCGGCTGGGACCGAGTGGTCACGGACCACCAGTAATCGCTCAGCCCGCGCTCATCGAGTGCTTCCTGGAAGTCACAAAGTTGAAACGGACTCAGTGCCAAGACCGCCAGTTCATGCGGCGTCAAGCAACCAAGCCCAGACTCGATCACCGCGTCCAGTTTGCCGGACGGTTCCAGATCACGTGGCCGGAAGAACCGCGGCGTGTTGATCGAAGTCAGAAACCGGATATGGTCAGCCAGCGATGAGCCTCACCGGGAGCAACGCCCAAATGTCAAGCCACTTCATCAGCGCGATTAACAATGTCCCCAGAAACGTTGTTGTGTAAAGATCCATCCCGAGGGGTAATTGAGCAGTTACCTTTCGACATCGTCCGACATCGTTTCGCTGGGACTCATTCCTTCGGTATAACGAACGCCATAGACGCGATGTCCGTCGACGCTAGTAAGTTTCTTGTATTTTGAATCTGGATTCCAGCGCCAACCACTTCCATATGCCGACGCGATAAGATAGGAAGTGTCCAAGCCCATTTTCTGAAGACGGCGCTTGATGGTATTGATTCTTGTAGATGCTTTGCCGTTCTCGACTTTTAGGAGCGACTCGACAGACTCCTTGCTGACCCCTTGACCAAGTGAGTGAGCACAACTCAGCGCATACAGCAGCCGATAGGCGTCTTTATCCTCGCTTAACTTAATCTCCGTATCGCCATTTGAAATCGTCAAGTATTCGGCGTTGCCAAAGTCAAGGACATACGGTCCTGGGATCGTCGTCGCTCGACCTCGGATGGCCTTAGCCGCTCCGGCGACAGGGTCCTGAATCGATGACTCGCACAGGCTATCTTCCACACTCAACAATAACGCAGTTGCCGTCACTAGGTTTTCGTCGCTGTTGACCTCCCGCCTTAAGCCATCAATTTCCCGCTGTGCAGCGACGGCCTTCAGCGCTGCATGCTGACCTCCTGAAATAAACCCGACTGGCACTGCCGTCACGCACTGAGAATCGGCGACGCGTCCCGCCCAGACAGTAACGAGTGCGCTTTCTGAATGCTCCAGTAGTAGATATGCAATCGCGTTTTTGACAAGCTCCCAAGAACTTTCGGCGTGTTTCGGCTGTCGATCGACAACTTCGTTGGGAACTGTGTTGCCTTCGAGATTTTCCCTTGGAACATTCAGTCTCACGAAAGCCATCGCACTTTGAGCCTTGTGGAGGCCTATGCAGTGAACGATGTCAACGCATACGGCGGCGACCGCCGCTGGCAAACCTGCGGAGGCCTTCGGCAATTCATCTCGATAGGCCGTCTCCGTGTCTCCCCTAGTAAACATGTCGCAAATATAGTCCTGGGCAAGTTGCGCAGCGTTTGCCAAAAGGAAGCAGTTGTGCGAAAGGGCATTAGCTTTCCAGGTACCTTCAAATGAGTCTGTGCCTTTGGGGCCTCTCTTTGCATTGACAGATGCGTATAGCACCGAGAAGTATGGCGGCGCGACGTCGGTGTCTGTAAGCAACCGCGTAAGATTTGTGACTATGCTTCGCGGATCTGCTTTGCCTAGCTGCACCACCGTTACAGCAGACGCTTGCCATTCAGCGACAGCGGCTGCCAATACCTTCTTCATGTGTCCCGAGGGCTCGATGATGTCTTCGCAACCAGTGGGCAAGAGCGAGCAGAATAGTACTTCGCGTGAGGAGCAGCAAGCGTAATTCCGCACTGCAACAGGTCCGTGTTCAAACAGTTGGACAGCGAGCTTTCCGTGAAGAACGAGATTCTCTACGGGCGACATTGTGTCGAGAGTGAGAGGCGATTCTTCGGAAACGGCTGTTGCGTACAGATAATAGTGACGTAGTATGTCAGCAGAATAGCCGCGCAAGGCGTTGCCCAACGTCACTGAGAGCGGGAAATATGCTGGCACTGACGGGTGGCGCAGCAAAAGTGCGCTTGCTCCTCGGCTTGGCGTCAGCTCGGCGAGGACATTGTCAATGATCGTACGGAAATTGTCGTTGCGGGGCATGTCTGCTAAACCCACCGTCCTTCGACCTTTTAGGATTAAGTCGCACTGCGAAGCGGCTCGACAAAGGCATCCACCATTCCGTCGGCCCTCTCACCACGAACACGATTCACTGCAACTCGTGGCATGCCATGGGAATCCAACCTTGGAGCACCTAAGCAGGGCAGAGAAATGTTGAGGGCGGTGAAGTCAGCCAGACCGAACACGCTAATTGCGCGGCGCGTTCCTTCATTTACAGGTATCTCGCACTCCGCTGGTATCACGTTCACTATTTGGCGGAATCCCATTTCATACAGCATGCAGACGAGTTCCATCACTTCTCCAGCGCAGTCAGCCTGACCGCACACGAGGAGCCGACAATCACGGCCAAAATCATCAAAGACGATACAACTCGGTCCGTCAAGGCATTTCTCGACTGTCAATCGCGACGCATGCGAGCCATTCTTGACAATACGCTTCAATCGTCGCTCAATGCGTCGCCGAAGCCAATACTCGGAAACAAAAGGCGACCAGGGGCCAACGGCTAGAATGTCATTGTCGCTGAGCCCTAGTTCACTGAGGATCGAACGATACGATAGGAATAGTTGCCTGTTAGAAGAATAGAACGCACTGCGAAGGGCCGCGACTTCGGATGCCTTGCGTTGCCGCAGGAACTGCCAGTCGTTGACCAGAGTTGTGAGACCCGTCGAGCGCCCCTCTTCTTTCAGCTTCCTGGCGAATGCGCTTCCTATCCGCCACGATTCTAGCGCGAATCGATTGAGGGACTCACGAATCGGATCACCGTGCGAAGATGTTGTTGGGTCCAAGCAACAATTGGACATGGACACCGACGGGAGGCAGGCACCGTCGGTCGGTAAGAGCATGAAATGGCCGGCATGAACGGCCGTCGGGGCGTGTGGGCGCACCGCATGTGGCCAACAGAGGTCGAGCAACGGGCCTGTCAAGTCATAAAACGATTCGTCAGATTTCATGAGCATTGCAACTTTCTCATACCGCGCAGGCACTATTCCCGGTTGCGGATTTGTGGCCAGAAACGGATGGCGCTAACCAGGACGAAGGCGGCAGAGGCGAAGCAGACCAACACCGCAAGACCGATAAGGACCATCAACATCGTCATTGTCCTCCGTCATCAAGACTTTGCGGAGACTTTGGTACCATCCCTGGCTTGGTTCGTAACAATAAATCGGTTAGCCAAAAGGCAAGTTGGTTTGCTGCAAGCCCAATGACGAGCGACGGTATGGCGAGCGGCTGATGTAGCCCCCACTCCCATATCCCCGTAGCAATGCCGCCGGCAAAAATGGCGATCAGCCCGGCAGCAGGTTGCACATCGCGCTTAAATACAGCAATGAGCAGGGGCAGCAAAACTGTCGGAGCCCAAAGCGTGTAGCAGTACAGCAGCGCCTCGACCAGCCCTGAGACGCTTACCGCGAAGGCCGTGGCCGCGATGCCGATGACAACGTTAAGGAGTCGACTGGACGCCAAAGCGAATCGCGAGTCACGAAGTTCTGGGCGCAAAAGCGACAGAAGGTCGCACTGAAATGCAGATGAAGCGCAATTCAGCAGCGAGTCCCAACTACTTAGAATGATGGCCACCACGGCTACCAAGACTAACGCAAAAAGGCCGGGGGGAAGATAGTGCTTCATAGCGTACAGGAAAATACCGGCAGGTTCCTCGTCTGGAGCTGCAGCATGCGCGACTACTCCGAGCGTTGCGCAGATAAAGAACCAAGCGATTCCAAAAACAGCGGCCAAAGCAAATCCATGTCGGGCCGTAGTTGGATCGCGAGCAGCAAGGGCGCGTACCGTGTACGGCGGAATGAGCATTTCCCCCAAGAGGAAACTAAGCACCAAGCCAACAAGGGTCGCTGGAGGAAGGGCACTGCCGATTGGCTGGGATCGTGTCCAAGCATCTGAGAGGATTGAATATCCATTGTGACGAATGGCGAAGATCAGCAATAGCGGCACGCCAATACTAAGGATGATGAATTGAAGGACGTCATTCGCGATGTCCGCTTTGATTCCGCCATACGTCGAATAGGCAATGACTACAACCGCACTTGCGGCAGCAGCCCAAATCAGGGGGAGTCCAGTGATTTCACTGATGATGTCGGCGGACGCGCGGGCCATGACGCCGATGAAACCGGTCAACAATGCAAGTGTCAGGAGACCCGCAACAAATTGTGTCGTGCGGCCATACCTTTGACCAAGAATGTCCCCCACGGTGCGAGCCGTTTTGAATTGCTGGATTCGCGGGGCGACAAACCAGCCCACAACAAGCGTTTGTACGCAAAAGGCCGAGAAGATCAAGAACCAGACATACCCCTTGTCGGCGGCCTTACCCGCCAGGCCAACCGAGTAACCGGGGCCGATATACGATGCTGCGAGCGTCGCGAAGACGATTGGCGTAGGCAACTCGCGGGACGCAACCGCAAAATCCTCGACGCTCCGGGCACGCCGGACCATGAGGGTCAGTGCGGCAAGCGCGCCCAGGTAAACGATAACAACCAACCAGTCAATTGGGTGCAAAGCAGCGTTCCTCGCAGGTTATCGATCGGATCTGCATGTAGGTGGATGGCTACGCCCTACCGCTACATACTATTCGAAAATGGCAAAAGAAAGCCCAGAACCGGATGTCGTTCCAAATGACTGGCAACGCAAGGCATCAAACCACAATGAGTTGTGACGAAACAACCGATTTCAGCAGAATCTCGGCTGCTGAACTTCGTCTGGAATCAACACAGCTTCGACAGCGTTAACGAACCGCACCAACTGACGCCCGTTCGTCGGCTGCTTAAATCGATCTCGAATACGCCGGCCAACTGCTTCGACAGCTTACGCAATCAAATTCTGTCGAACCTCCGTAATTTCACTCGGCGGTTTCCAAGCCTCTCAGATTACGCGGATTTCTCCGATGGATTTCACGTCGCTGTATCGCGCCCGGATCAAAGCGCGACGAGAGCATTTTTCATTTTCTGGCAACGACGCACGACTTCGCGAAAATCACTTATGGAGAACGCTTTAGAGATATCACAACCGCATGGCAGGTCGCATCAAACGCGCAATTTCCAGCA
>JBGTKH010000171.1:0-10405 GCA_041744735.1 Pirellulaceae bacterium
TTCGGCGGGTTCCGCATCCATGCCGCGGAACTGTCGCGGTTCGAAAGTCGTCGTCAGCCGCGAGCCGGCGAAGCTGGCGTAAGTTTCGACGCCGAAGTCGCGGGCCAGGAACGTATCCAGATGATGCTCGACCTGCTCGCCAATCATCTCCAGAATCAAGTCGCGGCAGTTCACGCCGTTCAAGATTTTCTGACGGTAGCTATAGACGCGCTTGCGCTGCTCGTCCATCACCTCGTCGTACTCGAGCAGGTTTTTGCGAATCTCGAAGTTCCGCTCCTCGACTTTCTTCTGAGCTGCCTCGATCCGCCGCGTGACCATGCGGCTTTCGATCCGCTCGCCTTCCTGCATGCCCAGCCGGTCGAGGATGCCTTTGACCCACTCGCCGGCGAAGATCCGCATCAGGTCGTCTTCCAGCGAGAGGTAGAAGCGGCTGCTGCCGGGATCGCCTTGCCGGCCGCAACGGCCGCGAAGCTGCAGGTCGATGCGCCGCGCCTCGTGCCGCTCGGTGCCCATCACGCTCAGGCCGCCGAGTTGCTTTACGTCGGCGCCTTCTTCACGCATCTTCTCGCGGACTTCGATTTCATCGACCAGCGCGTCCCACTCTTCGCGCGGTACATCGAGCCGCGTTGCATACTTGTCTTGCAACAGCGCCCAAGCCATCGTTTCGGCGTTGCCGCCGAGCACAATGTCGGTGCCGCGGCCGGCCATGTTCGTGGCGATCGTGACCGAATTCTTGCGACCGGCCTGAGCAACGATTTCCGCCTCGCGTTTGTGGTGCTTGGCGTTGAGCACCTCGTGTTTGATGCCACGTTTTTCCAGCAGGCTCGACAGCCGCTCGCTCTTCTCAATTGACACCGTGCCCACCAGCACGGGGCGGCCTTTGCGTTCGGTGCCGACGATTTTGGATTTGGCAACGACGTCCTTCTGCTTGCTCTCTTTGGGCTGGATGGTGAACGAGTCGCTGTCCTCTTTCAGGATCGTGCCCCAGATTTCATTGCCGTCCTTCAGCACCAGCACGTCCCATTTGTGACAGCGTTCGATGTCGTCGGCCAGGGCGATGAATTTTTCCCGCTCCGTGCGATAGATCACGTCGGGGTTTTCGGTCCGCCGCATCGGTTTGTTGGTGGGAATGGCGATGACGTCCAGCTTATAGATCTTCCAGAATTCGTTGGCCTCGGTCATCGCGGTACCGGTCATGCCGCAAATTTTGTCGTATAGCTTGAAAAAGTTTTGCAGCGTAATCGTGGCCAGCGTCTGCGTTTCCTCTTTGATCTTCACGCCTTCTTTGGCTTCCACCGCCTGATGCAACCCGTCGCTCCACTGGCGGCCTTCCATCAAGCGGCCGGTGAATTCATCGACGATCACCACGCGGCCCTCTTTGACCACATAGTTCACGTCGCGCTTGTACAGGTGGTGGGCCTTCAGTGAGTTATCGATCAAGTGCGGCCACTGCATGTTGCCGGCGGTGTAGAAACTTTCAACGCCGGCCAATTTCTCCGCGTGACGCACGCCGTCGTCGGTCAGGTGAGCCGTGTGGTCCTTTTCGTTGACGACGAAATGGTCGTCCTTCTTCAACTGCCGCGAGATGCGATCGGCTTCGGCGTATTTCTTCACGTCGTCGTGAGCCGGGCCGGAGATGATCAGCGGCGTGCGAGCTTCGTCGACCAGAATATTGTCGACTTCGTCAACGATCGCGTAGTGCAGCGGGCCCTGCGATTGCTGATGGTGCTTCGGGTAGCGGTCGTCGCCGCGCGCGGCGGGCCGCATGTTGTCGCGCAAGTAGTCGAAGCCGAACTCATTGTTGGTGCCGTAGGTGATGTCGCAAGCGTACGCCCGCTGACGCTCGCCCACATCCATGTCGCTCTGGATCGCGCCCACCGTCAGCCCCAAACCCAGATACAGCGGGCCCATCCACTCCATGTCGCGGCGAGCCAGATAGTCGTTCACGGTGACCACGTGCACGCCTTTGCCTTCCAGCGCATTGAGATACGCGGGCAGCGTGGCCACCAGCGTCTTGCCTTCGCCCGTGACCATTTCGGCAATCGACCCGCTGTGCAGCACCATGCCGCCGATCAACTGCACGTCGTAATGCCGCATGTCCAGGTAGCGGCGGCCGGCCTCGCGACACAAGGCGAAGGCTTCGATCAACAGGTCGTCGAGCGTTTCGCCGGCGGCCAAGCGGTCGCGGAATTTGGCCGTCTGCTCGCGCAACTGCTCATCGGACATCTCTTGGTACTTCGACTCCAAGGCGTTGATCGCGTCAACGTTGGGTTGCAAGCGTTTGATATAGCGGGCGTTGGACGAGCCGAACAACGACGTGATCGTACGCTCGAAACCCCGCATCAGTCCGCCGAAAAACAGACTGAGCAATTCCCAAATACGTTCCAGCAGTTCCATAGTAGAGAGCAGCAAAATGGCGTGTCGGAAATGCTCGCCACAGAAACGGCGGCTCCGCAAGGCGGCGGAGGGGCCGCCGCTTAGGCGCGCAAACTCATCCTGTGACGTAGCTTATAACGATTGGGGCAAATGGTCAACCGCGGTTCTTCGCAGCGACGATAAGCTGTCATTCGCCGCGGACTTGCGGAAATTGCCCGCGGCGGGCCGAATGATGGAAACCTTGATTTTGAGACGATGCCATGCTTCTGATCGTTGCGACATAGTGACAGCAACGTGACGCCTTGCCACACGCCGCCGAATCTGCAAAGTTTCACCCGGCTTGCTGCTTCCTAGTGCTCCGTCAACTGTCGACTGATGGATGTAGCCGAACTCGCCAGAGTTTGGTTTTCCCAAGATCCGGCCAAAGTCTGGCGACTTCGGCTACCCATCAATGCACGGCTGACACTGCACTAGCCCCATTACCGTCCTGGTTATCCTCATGCCGAAGACCCCCGTGACGCGCGACATTCGCGGCCAGCTTGTGATGCTGGGGACCGGCACGTCGGTCGGTGTGCCGGCGATCGGTTGCGGCTGCGCGGTGTGTACCGGCAACGATCCTTGGAATCAGCGCACGCGCTGCGCGGTGGCGCTGGGTCTGCCCGAAGGAAATCTGCTGATCGACACGCCGCCCGATCTGCGTTTTCAATTGCTGCGCGAAGGGCTGGGCATTATCCACGCCGTGCTGTTCACTCACGAACACGCCGATCACATCTTCGGCTTGGACGACCTGCGGCTGTTTCAATTCTATCTGGGCCACGCGGTGCCGCTGTACTGCGAAGCGATTGTCGAAGATCGCATCCGCCGATCGTTTGATTATGCTTTCACAGACCACGAACCGACTCACGCCGGCGCCGTTCCTCAACTCACGTTCCATCGTATTACGCTCGAACCGTTCCACGTGCTCGGCCAGCGCGTGATCCCGATCCGGTTGAAGCACGGCCCGCGGTTCGAGGTCCTGGGTTTCCGCTTCGGCAACGTGGCCTACTGCACCGACACCAACGAGATTCCCCCGGAAAGCTGGCCGCTGTTGGAAGGACTCGACGTGCTCGTGCTCGACGCCCTCCGCCCCCGTCCACACGCCACGCATTTCGGTTTAGACGAAGCCATCGCCGTGGCCGAAAAACTGCGGCCAAAACGCACGCTGTTCACGCACATGTCGCACGAATTGGATTACACGGCAACCAACGCCCGTTTGCCCAAAGGCATGGAATTGGCCTACGACGGCCAGCACGTGCCGCTGACGTGAGTCGGAGGCGATTGTAGCTGAACTCGTGAGAGTTCAGTTCCTCCAGTAAACGTTGACTGAAGTCTCACGACGTCTCACGACTTCAGCGACGACTGATTACGAGCGTTGACGTACAATCCACGACGAAGGTCACGGCCCGATCCACTCCCCCGCACGATATTGACACTTTCGCGGGTCAAACTCCGAAATCGTTTCGAGCGATAACACGGGCAATGGCGTTCGGTCGTCACGCGCGAGGCTTTGTTGCCAGGACGTGGAAACAGTGGTGTGCTCGGCGCCGGTATCGGCGGCGGACTTACTCGTCATGGATAATTCCACGAGCAGAATCTTGTGCAAAATGTCGAGCGGAAGTTCCGCGGCGCTTTTACAAGCGTCGTCGAATTCTTTGAAGGAAATCACTTGCTGGAATTCGTCGAATTGCGATTGCACGGCGGGAAGCTGAGCGATGCGGCGGGCGGCAAGTTTGTTGCCTTGTCGCAGATGCCGCAGCGCTTGCAGCAGTTGGCTGCGGGCGCTGTCGTCGGCCGCCGCGCGCGTCGTTTGGATCGGGCTGGGCGGTTTGAGCACGCGGCGGTCGTGGTCCGGGTCGAGCAGGTAGGCCATTGCGCGGAACTTGGCTTCCTCCGCTTCGCTGCGCGCCAAGTCGATCATGCCCAGCATGGAACTGCGGCCGAGATTGGCCGGGTCCAAGTAGGCGGCGATCAAGTACAGCCGAATGGCCGCCGCGCGCGCTTCGGGGTCTTGGCGTTTCTCGGCCAGTTCTTCGGCATAGTTGCGGTATTGCCGCGGGTCGTCGGGACGCAGCGTTTCGAGACGCTCGATAGATACGGTAAACAATATGTCGTCAACATCCGAACGCAGCAGCAGGTGATCGCGCGTCGTGCCGTCCGGTTGCGGCTCGCGCACCACGACCCGCGTCCCGTCCTGGCTCACAAGAAATCCCATGATCGGTTTGTCGCTGCCCTTGGGGAACACGACGACGGCCCAGCATTGCGCTACAGGCAATACGAGCAGCAAGATTAATGCGAAGGTCAACACGCGCGCGACGGCCGACTTCACTTTCTTGTTTCTAAAACTCTTGTCACGGTCCATACAACATCCACATTTGTAAAGCGGTCGCTTCTCCATCCATCAACTGATTCAACAAATCGGTTGCGGTCACGTCGCGATCCGCCAGTGACGATACGAGCAACGCAGCTTGACCGGCGCGTTCGCCGCGGCGGCGTGTGATGTTGATTGCGATCAGTCTGAGCCAAATCCGCTGCAGCAACACCGTCCGCCGCACGTCATTCGTTCCGAGATACTCAACGACGGCCAGTTCATGGGGCAGGCGCGCCAAAAACTGCTGGTCAATCGCACGGAGGGACGTGGAAGTCAGTTGAGCCGCCTCGTGTACTACCAACAGTTGCAGCACGGCGGCGGCCGACTCAGTCGTCCGGTATTGAACCGGCATCACTCCCAATGCCCGAGCACGCGTGCGATAAAGTTCGTGCAGCGAGTCGCCGGCCCGGTCGTAAACTGTCGCCGCTTTGTCAGCGTTTACGGCCGACCCGTAGGTCGCAAGGTCCGCCAGGACATCGCGCAGCAACTGCTCGTGAACCTTCTGCTGCCAGCCGCTTTCATCCACATTCACGTCGCGGCGCAATGCGGCGGAGAGCAACTCGCGCAACTGAGGCTTCGACACGCGCGCGTCGCCAAGCTGATCGGCCAACCCTAACCGCAAGTACGCCCAGCGCATTACACGCCGCGCCGAATCGATGATCGCCTGATGCTCTTCATCCGACTTTTGCGCCAACAAGTATCGCGCGACGGCGGTCCCGTGCGCGGCGGGGATTTCAACATCGTCATCTGCCAAATCCGCCAGGCCCCGCAAGAAGGTCGGCCGCTGGAGCGGCGAATGGTTGGCGTAATTGGCCAAATTGCTTGTCCAGCGTTGGAGATTGTCGCGTTGAACAACAGTCATCGGGGAACTCGATCCGTTGCGCGTTGTGCGCGGTGTGACGAAATCAGCATCCTCTGACTGCGTTTCAACGATGTTTGGCGTGCCTTCCTCAACGAGCTGATCGAATAGTGCAAAGCCCGGCTCTTGCTGCGCGACGGTGCAAGCGAGCGTCGCCAGATAGGCAAGGCTCACGGTGTCCGCCAGCAACTTGCTGTCGGCGTCGCGAGCACTGCCGGGGCCGATTCGGGTGGATGCGGCAGAGAGCGCCGACTCGGCTCGCGCCTTAACGAGTTGCCAGCGGTCTTGTGCCGTGGCTGGAGCGACGGGAATCGTTGCGCCCAGAGCCTCGCGAATTGCCGCTGCCACGTCTGTGACGCTGCGAGACTTGGGCGTGACACCGACTCGCAAGATGAGCATATCGGCTAAGAATCGCTGTAAGGCTGCGTCGCGAGTGCGCTCGTAGACGCCGATGATTTTTAATACGTTCAGCGGGTCCTGTGACGCCACGCAAACGTCGATCAAGTCCATGAATTCCCGCCAACTTCCGCCCGCCGCTGGCAATGCCGCGACGAGAAAATCCGTGTCCATTCGTTCGATGTCTGACATCGGCAGCGACGACGCCGCACTGCGCGATACGACCGTATGCAATTGCAGTGCAAGCAGCGGCTCGGCCGGCGCTGCTGCCGTCAACTGACCATACATGCGTCGAGCCAGCGCCGCGAAACAACTTCGCCGCAGTTCTTCCGCATCCGAGACGCCATCGACGGCAATGCCTAATTCCTTACTTAACGCTGCAACGAGTGCATCAGCGCGTGGTGGCGGATTTTTCTTATGATTCAACGCTTCGATCGCCACATCCGTCGCCCAGAAAGTCCGTTCGTACACCGTCGTGTCTTTCGGCAACTCGCGACCCGACACTTGCAACATGGCCAGCAAGCCTTCGCGCAGTCGCGCGGCGCTCGTGTCGTCGGGCTCTAGTGCATAGCAGCCAATAATGAGCGACCGCAGTAATTCCAGTTGCTGCTGGTCATCCCACGCGCGCCGACAGAGGCCGACGAGTTCATCGTAGCCGGCCGCTCGTTCTGCCGCGTCATCATTGGCGATCCGGTCGTAGATCGGGGCGAACGGCGGAATGGCTGCTCGCGCCTTGGCAATCGCCAGCGCCAAATCGGTGTCCCACCACTTCGGCGGCTTTGTGGGTTTCGGCGGCGGCTGGGTGTTTGATGCGACATTCGCCGCATCATTTGGCGGACGATCGCCGGGCTGCGGGTTGACGGCGGCGCGAGGCCCGCCTAGCAAAGCGATCCATGCGACGAACCCAACGAGTCCCACCAGCACAACACCGGCTGCCGTGATTGCGAGTAACGATGTGCGCTGTTCTTTGTGTTGCCGCTTCCGATTGGCGTCCGTGTGTTGGCGAATCGACGCATCGACGTCAACCGCCGCAACGCCCCATTCGCGGCCGGCGGCCCGCAGCCGCTGGACCGATTGATCGTCGAGCCACTCGGCGTCGCCCACTTTCAGTGCGACGACATCCGCGATGTGCCGCAGCGCCTCGGCCTGCGAAATGCGGCGGATGCCACGCTCGGCCGTGACGCGGCGGACGGCTTCCAGAGCCTGTTGCTCGTCGAGCTGAAAATGCCTTCGCGCGATGCGCAGCGCTTGAGCCTCCGCATCGGCCGCCAGAATGCTGCGCGGCAATTGCTCCAGACGAGCGTTCAAATACAGACAGAACGCCTCGGCTTGCGGATCCTGCTGGGCATCGGCCGATCGCGAAGGGCCTTGCAGCGAATGGATCGCGTGCTCGAATCGATCGTCGGGCAAGCCAAGCTGTTGAGCCAACGCGCTCAACTTCACGCGGCTGCGAGCGTTGATCCCGCGCTCGATCGCAATGATTGTCGCCGCCTGCTGAAGAAACGTCTCCAGCCGCGAATCGGCGTCGGGAGCTTCTTCGATTTGCGGCGGCTGGCTGCTGGCCATGACAAGAGCTCGCGTGTTTTCGGTCTGCGGCTGATCGGCACAGGCCTAGAGATTCAGTTCGTCGAGCGACTGGATGTGTAGCGTCTGGCGGATACACGACTTCAAACGTTCGCTGTCCGTCGTGGACTCGATCTGCGCGAGTAAGCTGTCGGGTAAGTCTCCGAATCGCTCCACAAGCAGGCTGCGCAAATCGTCTTGACGAGCACGGACTTCGCCTTTGGCTTCACCCTTGGCTTCACCCTTGGCTTCACCTTTTTCGAGAATCCACTCTTCCCAAGTTTGTTTTACCGCTTCGCTCATGGTTTGCACCTCCGTCTGTCGCAGTCGATTCGTTTGGCTGGCGACCGCCGTTTGTTTCAACCGTTCTACTTCGTCAACCGGCCGGCGCCGCAGTGCCCACGACAAAATGAAATTCATCAACTCGTGCCAGCGAATCTGCTGGGTCGCCCCCAGCGGTTCAAGCCGCCGCAGGACCTCGCCAAAAACTGCCAGAAACGTCTCTGTGTCCTCGCGTTCGGCTCGCACGACCGCCAGCGCCCGAAGCCAATCGCCCGCCGCATCCAGCAACTCGCGCGGCGACTGCTCCGCCAAATCCCAAAACAGCGGCTGCCATTGCGGAGCGAACTGCCGAAGTTGCGGCGGCCCGGCAATCAATTCCGCAAGCTCGCGGTTGGTCCGCCACGGCCGATTTCCGGTGTGAAACACGATCGGCACGACCGGGCTGAGCCGCAACGGCGTACCGGTCGGATGTTCGGCTTGCCAAGCCTTCCACTCTCGCTCCCAGTATAGCACGGCGTATAGCAACATCCGAAGCGGCATTTGCGGATCCGGCGCACTCTGGTGTTCCAAGAGCACGCACACCAATGCCGGCGGCTTGTCCGATGCGGTGCGAAACGGGATGCGAAAGAGCAAGTCCGATTCGCGCCGCCGCCAATCTTCCATCAGGAATTCCCGGGGCAGCAATTCCACATGGTCGAAGTCGAAATCTGCTGCCAGGTCAGGCGCGACCGCGGCCATCAACTCCTGCAGATTGCGAGGGTCTTCGAGCAGCTTTCGGATGGCCCGGTCCGGAAAGTCTCGCAGATAGGATTCGTCAAAGATTGGCATGACCAGCAGCTCTCCGCTTTCTCCTAACGGACAACAATGTTCCCCGCTATCTCAACGCTGAGTCTAGTTCTCGAAACTTAGCCTTCCAAGGCTCCGGGCCTAACTCGGGATGCAGCAGTTTGAACTGATCGTAGACCTGCTTCGCCGATGTCTTGTCCGTTTGCAGCAGACATTCGAGTTGATAGTACTTGGCCTCGTACCAATCATCCGCGTCGTTATCCAATCCCGACAGTAGCGTGCGCCAATGAGGCAACGCGGCGGCGAAATCACCGGCGGCGAAGTGGGCTAGCCCGGCTCGCCGCAAGTAAGCTTTTTCGTTGGGATACGCCGACAGGATTCGATCGAGACGATTGGCCGCGGCGGCGTAGCGACCCAAGTCGTGTTCGTAGTGGGCGAGTTTCGAGTTGGCCACCAGCGAGTTCTTCTTCGCGGTCATCGCTTCCGGCGAATCGCCCAGCAGTTGCACGAGCCTCTGGTAGATTCGCGCCGCGGATTCTTGGCGGGCCGGCCTCTCGGACGCCGTGGCCGCATCAACCGCTTCGTCGGCTCGCCTGGCCAACGTGACGATCGCGGGCAGTTCGTAGATCGAACCCGCGGCATTCCGCGCCAGCCACATGGCGTGCTGTTCGACCGCTTGATCGCCCGCCTGCCGCGCGGCTTGCCAGCAGCGATAATGATATTCGGCCAGCGACGGACTCGAAGTGGGCAGCAAGTCAGCAACGGCTGCAGTTTTGGCCAAATAGGCCGCGGCCTGTTGATCGTTGGGCGGCGTTGCATTCAGTGCTACGTCCACCGCCAGCAACGTACATTTCAGTTTTCGCTCCTGATCCGCGTCGTTCTTCGACTCTTCCAAATACTGATCGACGGCCCGCAACACTTCAGCCGCAGCAACCGGGGCGATGCGGGCGTCGCCGCGCTCCTTCGACCATTGCTGGTGATACAGCAGACACAGTTCGTATCGCGCTGAGAGGTAGTTGGGCTCACCCGGTTTGATTTGGCTGAGCGTGCGAATCGATTCCTCGGGCGTGGCGGCAGACTGTTGCAGCTTGGCGATATAGTAGTCGGCCTTCTTTGCTTGTTCGCTCGACGGAAAGTCACGTTTGATCGCCTGCAGCGTTTCGATCGCGGTCGAGACAAAGCGACTCTCCGTGCCGGACAATCGTTGATACGAAACGAACGCCATCCATGCGGCTTGCACGGCCGCGTCGCTACTGCTCTCCTGCAGCGCGACGGCCGCCTGCTGGAACTGCGGCGCTGCCTGCTCGAATCGGTCCAGCCGATAGTGGCACCAAGCCAACGTGTAACGGCAGTCGCCGGCGGAACTGACGTCGGCCCGCGCTTGCGGATCATTGAGCGCCTTGTCCAGCGTTTTCGCGGCGGCTTCGTAGTCGTTGGCTGCCTTGCTCGTTTCGGCCTGAGCGAACTGCTGCTGGCCTTTGATCCACGTGAGATAGAACCCGCCGTTGTCTTTGAGTTCAATGTTGTACTTGGCGATCAGTTGCCGCAGCACGGGTAATTGTCGCAGCTTGGCCAAGCCGCGTACGCCCAACTCGCCAAGCTGCCGGGCTTGCGGCGCAGCGTCCGCGGCGCCCCCGGCAAATCCCGCGCGGACCAGCGCGGCACAGAAGTTGATCTTCCCCGCGGTCGCACCGCCAACAACGTACATTTCAGTTTTCGCTCCTGATCCGCGTCGT
>JBGTKH010000172.1:0-3899 GCA_041744735.1 Pirellulaceae bacterium
CTTCCCGCTGCTCGAATCCGCCGACGACGGCAACGGCTCGTCCGGCGAGTCGTCACATGGTACCGGAGCGACCGCTGGCGAGTCGGGGCTCAGCGCCCTAGACAACCTCTTGGGCACGGGCCGAGATTCGTCCGACGAGTAACGATCGAGAACGAGTTAAACCAGAAACCCGGTTCGATTTGGGGTCAGACGTACAGATTTCAATTTTGACGGAGCACGGTCGAGCCATAAGGGACACGTTTTGCCCCGTCAAAATTGAAATCTGTACGTCTGACCCCGCCGTGACCTCTACCGCCGCCGCGTCCGCCTTGACAGTCGCAGCGAATGCAGTACGCTAGGTCGTCTGCCTTTATCAATTTAATTCACGGTTGGAAGTAGAAACGCAATGCCGACAATTAACCAATTGGTTCGCAAAAAGCGCCGCGTGCAACGCAAGTTCACCAAAGCCGCGGTTTTGGAGCGCTGCCCGCAGAAACAAGGGGTGTGCCTGCAGGTGCGGACCATGACACCCAAGAAGCCGAACTCGGCGCTGCGGAAGATCACCCGCGTGCGCTTGACCAACGGCAAAGAAGTGACCGTATATATCCCCGGCGAGGGACACAACCTGCAGGAACACTCGATCGTGTTAGTTCGCGGCGGCCGTGTTCGCGACTTGCCGGGTGTGCGATATCAGGTGGTCCGCGGGGCTCAGGATACGTTGGGTGTGGAAGGCCGCAAGCAATCGCGCAGCCGATACGGCGCCAAGAAATCATAGACAACGGGAATCAGTCATGGGTAAGATCACCGCCAGTCGCACGCAACTTCGGCCCGACCCGCAGTGCAATTCGATATTGGCCAGCAAGTTCATCAACTGCCTGATGCACGACGGCAAGAAAACCGTCGCTCAGCGCGTGTTTTACGACGCGCTGGACATCGTCCACAAGAAGATGCCGGACAAGGAGCCGATCGAGGTTTTCACGCAAGCCGTGGAGAACGTCAAGCCGCATATCGAGGTCCGGTCCAAGCGCGTCGGCGGTGCCGCGTATCAAGTGCCGATGCAGGTGAACCGCAACCGGCAATTGTCGCTGGCCATCCGCTGGATCTTGTTGGCGGTGCGAGAAAAGAAAGGTCGGCCGACGCACGTGAAACTGGCGGACGAACTGGTTGCCGCGTACAACCGCGAAGGCACCGCCGTCACGCGCCGCGAAAACGTACACCGCATGGCCGATGCCAACAAGGCCTTCGCCCACTTTGCGTGGTAAACCGACAGCAAGATTTCCGCCGCGCTGAGCCACTCAACGCGGCGTTCTTTTTGCGCACAAGTCATTTGTCATTGGTCATTTGTCACTGGCAAAGACACCGAACCAATGACAAATGACCAATGACAAGTGACCACTCCCATGTCTCGCCAAATCGAAAACATCCGCAACATCGGCATCATTGCCCACATCGACGCCGGCAAGACGACGGTGACCGAGCGGATGCTGTTTCTCAGCGGCGCCAAACATCGTGTGGGCAAGGTCGATAGCGGCACTACCGAGACGGATAGCGACCCGGAGGAGCAAGAGCGCGGCATCACGATTTACTCGGCCTGCGTTACGTTCCACTGGAACGATGCCGTGATCAATCTGCTCGACACGCCGGGCCACGTCGATTTTACAGCCGAAGTGGAACGCTGCTTGCGCGTGCTGGACGGCGCGGTCGTCGTGTTCAGTGCGCGGGAGGGCGTCGAAGCTCAAAGTGAAACCGTCTGGCGACAGGCCAACAAATACGCCGTCCCGCGCATTGCATTCATCAACAAGATGGACCGCGAAGGAGCCGACTTTTACGGCACGTTGGACGAAATCGGTAAGCGGCTGAATGCCAATCCCGTCCCACTGCAGATCCCGGTCGGCGAGGGGCCGCCGCACGTGAACAACCCGTTCCGCGGCGTGATCGATCTGATCGGCATGCGGATGCGCTCCTTCAACCGCGAAAGCGAAGGCAAAGAGATCGTCGAAAGCGACGTGCCTGACGAGTTGCTCGCCGACGCGCACGTGTGGCGCGAGGCGATGCTCGAAGAACTCTATGCATTCAGCAATGAGTTGATGGAGTTGGCTTTGCAGGAAGAGCCGATTCCCGCCGAACTGATCCGCAAGGTGATCCGACAAGCCACGATCGACATGCAGATCCAGCCGGTGTTCTGCGGCTCGGCGCTGCACGGCATCGGCGTCCAGCCGGTGCTCGACGCCGTCGGGCACTACTTGCCCAGCCCGTTGGACCGTCCGCCCGTCGAAGGCGTTCTTCCGGACAAGAAGGACAAGGTCGAACGGCGAAAGCCGGACGCCGACGAGCCGTTCTCCGGCTTGGTGTTCAAGATTCTGCCAGCGAAGACCGGCGACTTGTATTGGGTTCGCGTCTATTCCGGCCAGCTCAAAGCCAACTCGCGCGTCTACACGCCCGACAAAGACAAGAAGGAAAACGTTTCGCAGCTCTGGCACATCCACGCCACGAAGAAAGTGGAGCAAGTCGAAGTCGCCGAAGCCGGCGACATCGTGGGCGTCATCGGCCCGCGTCATGCGATCACCGGCGATACGTTGTGCGATCCGAAGCATCCAATCATCCTCGAATCGATTCAATTCCCGGAGACGGTCATCTCGATGGCCATCGAGCCGGAGAGTACGGCCGAGCGAAAAAAACTGTCCGACGTGCTCGAGATGCTCAAGCGCCAGGACCCCACTTTCCGCGCGTCCGAGAGCGAAGAGACAGGCCAGACGCTGATCAGCGGCATGGGCGAACTGCACTTGGAAGTGATCAAGCACCGGCTGTTGCGGGATTTCAACTTGGATGTCAAGGTGCACAAGCCGCGCGTCAGCCACCGTGAAACGATCGAGCGGGCCGTAGAAGTCACCGGCGAATGCCACCGGCAGATTGCCGGCCAGCAGCTTTTTGCGATCCTGCACATCCGCATGGAGCCGTTCGAGCGCGGCACGCAGCACGTCACGGTGGTCAACCGCTGCCCGCCGGAAGTGCTGCCGGGCCCGCTGTTGAACGTGGCGCTCGAAGAGCTCAAACTCTGTGCGGAGGGCGGCGGCGCGATCGCCGGCTTCCCGCTGATGAAGATCCGCGTGCTGGTGTTAGGAGGCGAGGCGCACGAAGACGGTTCCGACGAACGGGCCTTCCGTATCGCCGCCAACGATGCTTTCGACAAGGGACTGACCGAAGGGGGCAAGGTGCTGTTGGAGCCGATCATGAAAATCGAAATCGTCACCCCCGAGGAATACTTAGGCGATTTCGTCAACGACCTGCAGCAGCGGCGGGCCGTCATTGCCAAGCACGACGCCCGCGGCAAAATGGTGGCCATCGAAGCCCACGCCCCGCTCCGCGAACTGTTCGGCTACTCCAGCGCCATGCGCAGCCTCAGCCAAGGCCGCGCCGGCTGCTCGATGGAACCTCTCGCATACGCCCCCGTCCCGCTGGACGTGGCGAAAGAGTACGGGATCTGAACGACGAGTCATCCGCCGTGAGTGCAATTTCATCATGAACGAGCAACGTCAACGCACTCAAAGTCAAGTGGGCAAATCGCAATTGCAGGTTGAAGCCTCCTGTTGCTGCTTCGTAACGAACGCCCACAGTTGGCAACCATAACCACGGATTCTCCGGCCAATTTCAACGGAGGTCTTGGCTGCCATCAGTGGGCTCCAAAAACTGCCATCCGAACACGGCGTACGACCGCTGCCGATTCTAATCCAGTCGCAAACAGGGGACATTTCTATTCACGTATGACAGGTTCGCAATCAGGTAGTGGTACATTTTGGTAGCCGAAGTCGTGCGTGAGCCGCAGGGCTCGCGAGCTTAGTCGTGGGAGAGCGAAGGCTCTTTCACTATAAACGGTGAGATCGCCCGCGGGGCGGTCAAAGCCTACCTGGGCGGGTCCGTGC
>JBGTKH010000173.1:0-17883 GCA_041744735.1 Pirellulaceae bacterium
TTATGAGGAGATCAAGCAGCAGTTCGACTCGGAATGGATTCTGGTCGGTGATCACGAGACGACAGAGAATTTCGAGTTGATTCGCGGCAGAGTTCTGTGGCATAGCAAGGACCGCGATGAAGTTTACGACAAGGCGATTGAACTTCAACCAAAGAGAGCATTGTTCCTTTACACGGGGAGAATCCCTAAAGGGTCAGTGGTGGTCATATGACACTGCGATTCGACCCGGTTGGACGTCTGATCGTCGTGCCGACGCGCCTTGCAGGGCCGAAAACGGAATTCGTCGTGCAACTGGCGCTGGATACCGGCGCCACGCAAACGATGCTTAACTCAAGGCACCTTGTTTTGTTAGGGTACGACCCGGCGTCGCTTACTCCAGGTTGCGAATTGACCACGGCGAGCGGCGTTGAATCTGCACCGGAAGTCACGTTGAGAAAAATTGAAGCACTCGACATCGAACGTGTTGACATGTCCGTTGTTTGCCATGACTTGCCACCAAGCACTGGTGTTGATGGAGTGTTGGGGCTCGACTTTTTTCAAGGGCGGCGGCTGGTGATTGACTTTCGACAGGGTACGGTCGACGTGGACTAGTTTTCTTGATGGAGTAGATCGTGCAATCGACAATTGAAACGGTTTTGCAAACTCGTCGTCAGTTCTTCACGTCCTCTGCATCGGGCCTCGGGGTTGCGGCGTTGTCGTCGTTGCTGATGCAGGACGGATTGCTCGCGGGCGAGTCGCATGATCTGTCGGCCAATCCGCTGGCGCCGAAACAGGGGCATTTCCCGGGAACGGCGAAACGTTGCATCTTCATCTTGCCGGAAGGGGCGCCCAGCCACATCGACTTGTTCGATCCCAAGCCGAAGCTGCAGGAGTTGCACGGCCAAAAGCTGCCCGACTCGCTGATCAAAGAAGTGCGATTCGCATTCATCAAAAAAGAAACGGCCGTGTTGGCCGGCTGTCCGAGAGTTTTCACTCCCTATGGCCAATGCGGAATGGAGTTGTCGGACTTCCTGCCGCATTTGGGCACGTGTGCGGACGAGATCGCGCTGGTCCGCTCGATGCATACTGACGCGTTCAATCATCATCCCGCGCAGTTGATGCTCAACAGCGGCGTGCCGCGATTCGGGCGGCCGAGCATGGGATCATGGCTGACGTACGGGCTGGGCAGTGAAGCGGACAATCTGCCGGGTTACGTGGTGCTGAGCGCCGGACGCGGCGGCAGCGGCGGCGTGTCGAATTGGTCCAGCGGCTTTCTTCCCACGACGTATCAGGGCGTTCTGTTCCGCAGCCAAGGTGAGCCGGTGCTGAACCTGACGAACCCGCCCGGCATCACACGCGAGATGCAGCAGCAGGGACTCGCCGCAATCACGAAGCTGAACCAGCAGCGATACGAGCACGTGCAGGATCCGGAAATCGCCAGCCGCATCGCGTCGTACGAACTGGCCTTTCGCATGCAGGCCGCTGCGCCCGAATTGATTGATTTTAGCGGCGAAGATCAGCGGACGCTTGACGAATACGGCGTGACGCGACCCGAGCCGTCGAAAAACAATTTCCGCGGCGGCGGGCCGAACGTTTATCGTCAGTTCGCGACGAATTGCCTGCTCGCGCGGCGGCTGGTCGAACGCGGCGTGCGGTTCGTGACGCTCGTGCACGCTTCGTGGGACCATCACAGCAACATCGACGAAGAGTTGGCGTATAACGCCGGCATGGCCGATCAGCCGATTGCGGCCCTGATCAAGGATCTAAAGCGCCGCGGCCTATTGGATTCGACGCTGGTGATTTTCGCCGGCGAGTTCGGCCGCACGCCGCTGGCCGAAAACCGCGGCGGCAAAATGCCGGAAAAAACCGGCCGCGACCATCACCCGTACGCCTTCAGCCTATTCATGGCCGGCGGCGGGATCCAAGGCGGCCAGGTGCTCGGCAAGACCGACGAAATCGGCTGGGCTCCCATCGAAGACCCCGTCCACGTCAACGACTTCCACGCCACGATCCTGCACCTGTTCGGCTTCGACCATCTGCGCTTCGTGCACAAATTCAAAGGATTGAATGTACGCCTCACCGACCAGAGAGGAAAGGTCGTAACGAAGTTGCTGGCGTCTTGACCAAAGTGGTATCATACTATCAAGGCAATTGTTTCGGAGGCTGATTGCGATGGCAACGCAAGAAGAGATCAACAGCTTCACACAGTTTGCCGTCGAGCTACTGAGCAATGGTGGTTCGGCGCTCAGTATGGACGACCTTTACGAACTTTGGCGATCACAGAATCCAACTCGCGAAGAACTCGCCGATAGCGTTGCCGCGGTTAATGCAGCACTCGACGACATGAAAGCTGGCGATATTGGCATCCCAGCCGACGAGCACCTAACGAGGCTGCGAACGAAATTCAACATCGGCGAGTAAGCCTCTTCAAGACCACTCGAGGTCGATCGTACCGCGCGATCTTTACTATCATCGGGAACGACGTTCGTGTCCTGCATGTTCGTGGTCCTGGGCAGGATGTCATACGAAGAGACGAGTTAGGCCCGCCTGACGAGGACTAAACGAGCCGCTTACGTCGTCAATGGCGGCGGGGAAGTGGCGAAAGTTTGGTAGTGTTCAAACGCCGTTTGTTGATCGGTATCGCGAGGAACGAATAGGCTGCGGATGCGGCCGCGGCGGATGACGCCTTTTTCTAGGTGTTCGGGGAAGAGGTGATGAGTGAGACGGATGACGTTGTGCGCTGCATCGTCGAGCGACAGTTGCGCGGCGGCGAAGTCGGTGGGGTGGACCATCTCCACGTAGCTGAACGACGCTTTGGGCGAGCGGAAGAGAAATAGTCCCGTGCCGTCATTCGATGTTGGCGCGATGGGAAGGTCCATCGAAAGTTCAAGTTGCTCAAGAACATTCTGCGACACGTCTTTCAAACGCCAGACTTCACTCGCGAGCACGGCACTCGCAAGTGACAACGCCGGATCGCTGTCGAGGAAACTGGTTTGGGCCGAGAGGATCAGTTCGACGCCTGCCGCTTCATCGCTTTGGCCGGTGCCGATCGCCCGCCAATAGATTTGCGGTCGCACGGTACGCGGCGGACGTTGTGCGTAGGTGGCGATCAAGTCGTGACCGCGGACGTAGGCGTCGAGCAATTCATCGGGCTCGCTGGGCAGGTTGGGTTGCAGTTGCACTTGCAGTAGTTGCGAGCGCTCCAGCGGTTGCTGGCGAAATCGCACGTCGCGCAGTCCGTCGGCGGGCCGCAACAGGTCGATCGTTGCCGCCAACTGGCCCGAGGTGAGTTGGGCCGCGGTGCCTTCGAGCCGCCACACGGATTCGTCCATTTTGCGGTCGTCGCAAGTTGCTCAATAAAAAACCCCGCCGCACGCAGCTAGGCGAAACGGCGGGGCCGGAACAGAGAAGAGGCCGAACGCGCCACAAGGGCAGCTTGTATGAAAATATGAATCCGTGGTTTAATGCGTCGGCCGTGGGAGGTGCCGTTCACCTCCAACAACTCCTGATGATACCAAGATCGCCGGGTGTGTCCAGAGTCAGCCGCAAAATATTCCGCGTATTTCCCCTAATGGATGAATTCATAACGATTTGCGAACAGGCAGCGCGGGCCGGCGGGGCGGTGCTTTTGGACTGGCAAGACCGAATTACGGCCCGAGAAAAGGGTCCGCGAGATCTGGTTACAGAAGCCGATGTGGCTTCACAAAGCGAGATCCAACGAATTCTCATGGCGGCCTTTCCCGACCATGCCTTCTTGGGAGAGGAAGATGCGGCGGCCGAAGTTACGTTAGTGAAAACTGAGAATTCTGCATCAACTTCATCCCGATTCCGTTGGATCGTTGATCCGCTAGACGGAACGACCAATTACGTCCACGGACTGCCGGCTTACTCAGTATCAGTGGCACTTCAGCGGGACGGTGAATTGCTGGTGGGGACGGTTTTTGACCCAATTTTGGATGAGTGCTACTCGGCATCCGCGGGCCGCGGGGCTTTTCTCAATGGCCGGCCACTCAGGACGAGTCCATGTTCAACGGTTTCGCAAGCGTTGGTCGCGGCCAGTTTTTCGGCGAATGTGCCGCGTGGTTCCATCGAGGTGACTCGGTTCATCGAGGTGCTGCATTCATGTCAGGCCCTGCGGCGGTTGGGATCGGCCGCCCTTAATCTGTGCTACCTCGCGGCCGGTCGATTGGATGCATATTGGGCTACAAGCGTCAAAATTTGGGACGTAGCGGCCGGAATCCTGCTCGTTCGCGAGGCAGGAGGGGTCGTGAGCGACATCACCGGAAAACCGCTCAATTTGGCGGACCCGGCGCTAGTCGCGGCAGCGACGCCCGAATTGCACGAAGAACTGCTGTCGGTGCTGGCACGCGCCGACACGTGATGCAGCAAATGCAAATCTTGACGGCTCTTCGGCTTTTGGCGGGTTGACGGCGTAGCTAAACTGTAGTGAAGGTCTGCACACACCGGACGTTCCCGAGTGCGCGCGAACAAGTGCAGCCGACGATCTAGGACGTTTGATGTTGCAACGTATCCGTTATCTGCTCGGTGCCGCGTTGGTCTGGACGGCAATTCTGTCGCCAGCCGGGGCTCAATCGCCGCCCGCAAAGCCACCGGCAACGACACCAGAAAAGAATGCCGCCGAACGACCGCAACCCGCGGGCAGTCCGTTCGCGGACGAACCCGACACTACCGGCCCAGGCAGTGCCATCGCCGAATCACCGCTAGAGACGTTTTATCTAAGGGACGAAAATGGGCGCCCAGTGCAATACATCGATGCTCTCCCCTACGAAGTGTTTGACGAACTTTACAAGGTCTACAAGGGTCTACTGCCTCCCCCAGCAAAGCCGCTGCCATTTGTATTGAAAGAGATGTCCATCGCTGGCGCGGTCGCCGCGGGTCAGGCATCGTTGGATGTTGAGTTCAAGGTTCATGTCACGCAGCAGGGCTGGGTGCGAGTGCCGTTGCGACTGGCCAATGCGATTCTCAGCGAACCGGCCAAATTTGAAGGTGCCAGCGAGCAATTCATCCAATTCAACGCCGAAGAGGGTGGTCATCAGTGGTGGATTCGATCGCAGGCTGACGCCGACCATACGGCGCTCTTGAACGTCATCATGCCCGTACAACAGGTCGGCGGCGATACGCGGTTGCCGTTGCAGACGCCGCGGGCAACAACGTCCTCGCTGACGGTTGTGGTACCCGCAACGCGCGCCATGTCCGACCCAATTGCCGGAGCCATCATGAGTGCGCCTCGGCCCATTGACCAAGCGCGCACGGAACTGAGGGCCAAGCAAGTTGAAGGGGATTTTCAACTGGTGTGGCGTGACAGCAGCGACCCGCCCGCGGAAATGCCGCCCGTGCTGGAGGTGACCGGAGCCATGCTGGTGAAGTTCGACGGTCAGCGGCTAACCGGCATCCAAGCGGACTTGAACGTGACTCCGCTCAGCGGCACCCTCAATTCCTTCGTCGTGCGCCTGCCGCCGGGAACGAAACTGGCGCCGCAGAACCTGCAACTCAATCAGCAGCGATACCAAGTGTCGGCGATCGACGCCATGGGCAGCGCCGCTCCGGCACCGTCCGGTGGTCAAGCGCCAAGCGAATCTCGGTTGGCCGAGGTGAAACTAACTGCCTCAAGCACTGAGCCGGTACAGGTGCGCGTGTTGGTGGAGCCGATTCCCAACGGTCCGCGCACGGCGACGCCGTTGGAAGTGGCCGGCTTCGACGTCTTGGGTGCGGTGCAGCAGTCGGGGCACTTCGACTTGGCGGTCAGCGGCGATTGGACGCTGCACTGCATCGAAGGACCCAACATGCGACGCCTGAGCGAATTGCCGACAATGCTGACCGGCGTGAATGCGCGATACGAGTATTTCCGCCAGCCGTGTTCTCTCAAAGTGCAGATCTTGCCGAAGCGAACGCGGGTCAGCGTCGAACCAACGTACTTGATTCAAGTGGATTCACGGCAGATTCATCTCGATGCTCGCTTCAAGTACAAGATTCGCGGTGCTCGAGAGTACGAATTGAAGGTCGACATGACGGACTGGATCGTCGAAGACGTCATACCCGAGAATCTGATTCAATACGACGTGATCAACCTGGACAGCGTGACGCCGTTGGCGATTCCCTTGGTGCCGCTGGCGCAGGTATCGGCGGGCGAGTTTGAAGTGCGGTTGCTGGCCCATCGTGACTTGGCGGTCGAAGCGGTAGAAGAGGCTGTGGATGGCGACGCGGAACCAACGCCGCGAAACGGCACACTCACATTTACGCTGCCGAAACCGCAGGCCAGCACGCTCTTGCCCGCGAAGATTGTGGTGCTTCCCGCGGACAATGTTGTCCTGACCCCGCGGCCTGATGAAATCCAAGGGTTGACGCCTGAAACATCGCCGCCCGCGCTGGAGTTGCCACCGCGTCAACAAGCGCCGCTTTACTATCGTGACCGGGGCGACTCCGGTCCCTGCACCTTCACCAGCGACTTTCAGATTCATCAGCGGACAGTGACGGTCGCGGCGGCCAATCATTTGCACGTCGATCGCCGTGAAGTGCTTGTCGATCAGCGGCTTTCGTACCGCATCGATTATGAGCCGGTGACGAGTCTCGTGCTGGACGTTCCTGTGCGGCTGACAACGTCCGACCGTTTGGACACCGAGACACTGAGCATTATGCTCGACGATCAAGCTTTGGCGTTCAGCACACTTGGGCCGGCCGCGAATGGCGATGTGGCGCAGGATCGAACTTTGGTCCGCGTGGACCTACCTGAAAACCGCATCGGACCGTGTGTGTTGGCGGTGCAGTACACGGTGCCGTTGGGGGAAATCGACGATCAGCAAAATGTGACTGTGCTGGTTCCAATGGTGATGCCGTCGTTGGACGAGCGAACAGAATTGACGAGTCATTCGCTGCGGCTCACTCAGTCGGAGAACGTGCAGGTCGAAGCAGGCGGCGATGATTGGGTGGCCGCCGAAAGCACAATTTCGCAATCGGCGGATGGCGGGGCGACCCGCTTGTCGGCCAGCGGTCCGGTCAATCAGACGACGTTGACGGTCACTTTGGTGCGTCCGAATTTGCGGCATGCAACCGCCATTTCACAGGCTTGGCTGCAAACTTGGCTGACGCGTACCGATCGGCGGGACAGGGCCGTATTCCGTCTGCGCACAAGCGAACGGCGATTGCACATTCAGATGCCGGAAGGTGTGGAGTTGGACACGCTCGAAGTGGCGATGACGGATTTGACTGCGGCGGCGCCGACCTCGTTGCACGTGGCCGATCCGGCGATTACCGACACGGGAGAAGTTAGCTTCGATCTGCCCGGGGACGCAACGCTCCGTGAATACGTCGTGGAGCTGTGGTACAAGTTTGTCGAGACCCGTCCGCCGCGCGGCATGATAGCGGTCGAGGCTCCACAGATCTCGGACGCCTCCACAGCCAAGCGCTGGTATTGGCAACTGGTTACGCCCCAAGACGAACACTTGCTCACGGCACCGCGCGGTCTGACGCCGGAATTGACCTGGCGCTGGCAGACCATCTACTGGGGCCGGCGTGCCACGCTGACCCAACAGGATTTGGAGAAGTGGATTGGCGCCAGCACTCAAGCGCGGTTGCCCGCGGGCACGTCGCAGTACTTGTTCAGTTCTTTCGGAGCGACGCCGCGAATTGAGTTCCAGACGGCCGGACGGCGCGAGATCTTGCTGGCTGTTTCTTTTCTGGCCCTGTTGACCGGCTTGTCACTGATTTATTTTCCGGTGCTGCGGCATCCAGCGGTGTTGTTGGTGGGCGGCGTGGCGCTGGTCGCGGGTGGCATGCTCTATCCCGAACCCGCGCTACAGGCGGCTCAGGCCGCAGCGGTCGGACTGGCGCTGGTGCTTGTCGCGCGAGTGTTAGACTGGACGGTCGCACGGCGCCGTGACCGACACGCGGTGATCCGCGGGACGTCCCTGTCGGGTATCGATTCACAAATCTCCGACCATCGCTCGTTGCGGGCCGAGGGTAACTCGCAGTCAACCACAGCGACGGCCCCCGCGCCGCTGCCCGTTCCTGCGTCGGAATCGAAATCATGAGCCGAAATCGAGCGATGATCCGCGCAAGCGTTTGGCTGCTGCTGTTCGCGTCGCTTGGCGGCGCATGGCCGCACGTTGATACGACACGCGCCCAAGACGCGCACGATGAATCAACGGCTACGATCGCCGACGCGCCGACGCTGCGATTTCGGCGAGTTTACGTGCCGCAAGATCTCAAAGCCGAATTGGTTCGCGGCTACATTCCGGTGAAAGAAGAAGAGTTCCAACGGCTGCTGAAGTTGCTGCAAAGTTCCGCGGCAGCGCCGGTTGAAGCCGATGCACGGATCGTTCAAGCGGAGTACTTCGCGCGGCTCGATCACAATCAGCTTGTAGCCGGTGAAGCTCGCTTGGACGTGGCACACCAATCCGACGCGACCGTCGCGCTGTCACTGGATTCGTGCGGGCTGGCCATCACCGATCCGGTTTGGCAAGAATCGCCGCCCCGGCCGGCGACGCTTGGTTTAGCCGCTGACGGCAAATTGAGCGTATTGGTCGAGCAGCCGGCGCAGCTTTTCTTTCCGTGGTCATTACGCGGCACGCGTGATCCGATTGGCACCGTTGATTTTGATGTCCGCCTGCCGGCCTGTCCAACGAATTCGCTAACGTTGGATTTGCCCGCCGGCAGCGTGCCGATTGTCGATCGAGGCATCGTGCGACGCATGGCGCCGCCTGAAAACGCAACTGTTGCCAACGACGACGCTGGGAACGACACAGCTCCTGATCCACTCGACGAACCAGCGGGCTCGGCGGAAAACGCTCGTCAGCGGTGGAGGATCGAACTCGGAGGCCAGACGCACATCGCGCTGCGTGTCTCGGCCGCGAACGCTCCGCACCAACAACAGCAGTTTGTGTTACTGCGGCAAGCACTGACGTACAGTGTTGCCGAGAGTGTCCTCAAGATCTCGTCCGAGCTAACGCTCGACGTACACAATCAGCCGTTGGATCATCTGCTGCTGGACATCGACGCGTCACTGCATGTGACTTCGGCTCGTTTTGGCGGCCGCCAATTGCCGCTGACGTTGATCGCTGGCCCCGATCAGGCATCCGCACAGGTGTTGATTGAGTTTCCCGAGCCGATCTTGGGAACGGATCGCGTGGTGCAGTTGTCCGCGGTGGCGCCGCTGGTCACGGGACAAACCTGGACGCTTCCCAACATTCGGCCGCAGGATGTGTTTTGGCAGGAAGGGACAGCGAAGTTGCTTGTCGCCGAACCGCTATCGCTGACCGATGTGGATATCGCCGGATGCCGCCAAACCAGTGTCGCACCACTACCCGCGCCGTCCACGGGCGAATCGCTGCAGTTTCAGTTTTTCATCGCCGAGGCACAGATTGCTCTGACGATTCAGCATCGAGCGAGCCGTTTGCGTCTGGTGGCCGGTACGTCGATCCGGCTGGATAGCGAGGAGATGAACGGCCGTGTGGTCGCGGATTTCACAGCTCTCCAAGGCGAACAGTTCCTGTTGCAAGCCAACGTTCCGAAACTGTGGATTATCGACTCGGTCGAATCTCAGCCGCCGGACGTGTTGGACGATTGGACGCTCGCGCCGAATGGCGGCAAGTCACAACGGCTGGATGTTCGTCTGAACAAGGCCATCGATCCGCAGCGCCGCGTGCAAATCATCGTGCGGGCACATGGTCCCCTGCCACCACCCGGATCGGCGCTAGGAATGGAACAGTTTCGGATGACCGAGTTTCGCGGCGTCAGCGACACGCGGCATCTTTTGGTTTTGCAAACAGTGCCGCCCTTACAATTGGCGATTTCCGGAGACGCGGAACTGACGCGGCTGGATGCTCAACAGCTTTCAGCCGAGGATGCGGCGGTGGTCGACGTGGCGGCGGGTGGCGTGATGCTTCTCGACGATCCGGCCACCGATTCGCTGGTGGCCATTCTGCGCAGCGAAAACCCACGCTACTCGGCCGAAGTTGCCGTCGACGCGACCGTCTCGCCCGACTCGTTGACCGAAGCCTATCGCATTCCAACCAAGCCGGAATCAACGCCCGTCAGCCGGCTGCTCGTCCAGTTTTCGCAAGCCCGACAAGAGCCGCTGCAATGGATGGTCGCGGGTGAAAACGATCGCGCGGTTACGGCCCGGCGGCTGACAGAGTCGGAACAGCAAGCGGCCAGCGTCGCCGGGGGTGAGACTTGGGAATTGGTGTTCCGACAACCGCGCGACACGCCATTCGAAGTTCACGCCAGCCGCACGACAAGTATGATCGCCCCGCAATCAATTGCGTTAGCCTCCTTACCGGAAGCAGCCACGCAAATCGGGACGTTGGCGATTCATTCCTCGGGCGGCGCGTCGTTTTCGCTGACCAGCCGAGGCTTGAAAGCGATCCCCGCAGAGGCGTTGCCGCCGAACCGTTATCCGACGATGCGCGCCGCCTATCGCTACGAACCATCGCAGGACGCCGCGGTCTCCGTAAGACGAGCGACTCCCGGCAGCCAACAGCCCTCGGCATGGGCGTGGTCAGCTCATCTGGGCTCGCACCTGGCGCCGGCCGGGGCACAGCACACGCTGGTCTACCGCATCGAGAATACCGGCCAAGCACAGATTACAGTCACGCTGCCGGCGGAATTGACTCTCGTGCAGGTGCTGGTGGACGACACAGAGTTGCCATCCCCGTGGTCCGCCGACCAGCGGAAAGTCGTCATCCCGTTGCCTGCCGGTGTTCGCTATCCAACTGTCAGTCTGACGTGCACGACCGAAAGTGCCGCGTGGGGCATAGTTCGCACAGTCGATGTTCCGCTGCCGACGCTTGATATTCCTGTGCTCGCGCAGTACTGGACGGCATGGCTACCGCCGGGTCACGCGCCGCTGGTCAATCGTCACGATTCCTCGTCATCGTCAAACGCTGCCAGCCATCATTGGAGTCATCGACTGCTGGGTCCGCTGGCGCGGCCGGCGCTCCAGCGTCCGTTTGACTTGTTCTCGGGCGACGATTGGAACTCGCTGGTGCCGCATTCGCAAAGCGGCGATCCTGCACTTCGAAATGCCGAACGGTTTCTTACGTCGCTGGGCCAACTGATGCCAGCAGCGCCATCAACGGAAAGCGATCGGCGACAGGCAACTTGGCAACAACTGCTTTTGCGTTACCTACGTTTAAGTGAGAGAAATAGCGAATCCGCTTTACCTCGCTTATGGATCGATAGCGCCGCGCTGGCCGCCATGGGAGTGCATGACTCGGACGACGTACCTGCTGTCGCGGCAAAGACAGATTTCGAGCGCGGCGCGGCGATGCTGGAGCAGGCTAATCTTTTTCTCCTAGCGCAGCCCGATGTGCTGCTGTTGACGAGCCGCACAGCGTTGACCTTACACGCCGACGTACTTGAATCGACGTCTCACAACGTTGTGGCAGTGGTGCGGTCAAGTGCACTGAACAACGAGACATCGCCGGCCGTTCAGTCCGCGTCACGCTATGTCGACGTGGAGACTTGGTCCGCCGAATCCACAGTCCCGCAATCACCGTGGCTGCTGCAAGATCCGCCGGCCTACGCGGGTCTCGCCGACACCGGCTGGACCGCTCATGAGTCCGAAGTCCTCGCGGGTCAGGCCGCGCGGCTGCGCATCTATCGTCCGCGAAGCTGGCAGGTTTTAAGTTGGGCTGCGTTATTCCTGACGGTGGCGATCGTGTGGTTGCTCGCGGCCCATCGTCCGCAACGTTTGGTCGCCGCGGCGGCGGTGACGGCGATTGCTGCGCTGCTGGCACCGCAGCCGTACGATTTCGTGACCACGGGTGTGTTTCTCGGCGTGCTCGCGAGTGCCGTGTTGATTTTGGCCCGCCGACCGGCCGCGGCTCGCACGCGCATTTCGGATCCCAGCGCTTCGACAACCGCCGCGTCGACAGCGTCGGTACGGATCGCCGCACTGCTGCTGTCCATCGGCGCCTGTGCGGTTGCGTCAAAATTCGTCTGGGCTCAGGAGAATACTAACGCGGACAACGCGGGGGAATCGTCTCCGATCTATCGCGTCGTGATTCCGGTCGATGAGCAACGCCGGCCCACGGGCGGATACGTCTATCTTCCGCAGCCGTTTTACACGGCAATTCATCAGCGGGCCGCAGCGCTGAAGGCCACACCGCGCGGATGGTTGATTGGTTTGGCCACGTACCGCTGCACCCTCGCTCGCGAGGCGATCGACACGCCGCTGGATGTCGAACAGTTCATTGTGCAGTATGACATCGAAGTCTTTCAGCCAAACTCACGAGTTATGTTGCCGCTACGGCGTACCGACGTGAATCTGCTCGGCGACGATTCGAAGCTCGATGGGCAACCGGTGCAAATCGACTGGGACGAGGATCAGAAGTCGCTGGCCTTGACCGTGGCGACTCCCGGCGTACATCAATTAGAACTGGCGCTGTACCCGATCCGTCGGACGGGCGAACCGCTGGCCGGCTTTGACATGGCGATCCCGCGTCTGTCGCAATCGTTGCTTAGAGTCAGCGCGCCCGGCGACGTGCTGGGAATTCTGTTTCCTACGGCGCTAGGTGCTCAATCAACGGACATGGAGACAGGCGAGACGTTCGTACATCTTGGTCCTACCGATCGTTTGGCCATTCGCTGGCCGACTGCCGCGACCGTGGTTGGCAAAGCCGCGGCAGTCGAGGCCGACGAATTGTTGTGGTTGAAGCTGCGGCCCAGTTCCGTCGTGTTCGATGCACAATTTCGATTCTCCGTGCCCGAAGGCCAAATTCGCGAAGTGCGAATCGCCGCCGACCCGCGGCTGCGCATGTTGCCTCTGCGGCCCGAAGAACCCGTCGCCCGCAGCTATCCGCGCGATGCCGATGGTTCGACGATTGTGTTTGAGCTGAAGCAACCGGTCGAAAAAGAAGTCATCATTCACGCCAGCTTCCTGTTGACCGGCGCGTCGGGCGTGGGAAATCTGCGGTTGCCGCGGTTGGAGGCTTTGGCCGATCGCCATTTGCGGCGCTGGCTGGCGGTATCCGTAAGCCCTGTTCTGAACTACGAGCCAGTTCCGGCAACGAACGTCAGCGCGATCGCCGTTTCGGACTTCTCGGCCGCGTGGGGCAAAGTGGCCGAGGGCGTTTCGGCGCCGCAGTTGGCGTATCAACTGCCGCCCGGTGAATCCATGTGGAGCCTGTCGACTCGACCGGCCGAGGTGCAAACCACGGCTACACAGCAATCAGACATCAGCGTTGCCGGCGGTCAGACTAAAGTGCGGTTCGATGCTCGTTTGAAGACAACCGGCGGCTACTACTTTCAACATCGCCTGACTGTCCCGAACGACATGGAGATTCAGCGCGTCTCCGTTCGTGAAAGCAACGTGCAGCGCGTCGTTCGTTGGTCGCATACTGACCCGGGACTGCTCACGGTCTTTCTGAATAGTCCTGTGACTGGCGAGCACCGTCTGACTCTGGAGGGTGCGATTACGACCGGCCAGCGCAGCAAAATCGATTTACCGCAGATTCGTGTGGAAGGAGCAGAAATCTCGTCGAACCAGTTTCGCGTTTATCGGCGGCAAGGAACCCGCGCGACGGTCAGCGCGATCAGCGGACTGACAAACATCGCCGGCACCGAACCCGGCACTTATCGAAAGGACATGGGTCGCTTGGTGGCGGCGCTCGAGGCCGCTGGCAATTCGTCTGCCAGCAGCAAGCTCGCGGGCACGATTGCCATTACGCCCAACCGGCCACAGGTCGCGTCCCGTCAGATCACAACGCTAACACGAGAAGCTGGAACGTGGCAGGCACAGGTGGATTGCAGCCTGACGGTCGAGTCGGGTGTGATCGACGTGCTGCGGTTTGAAATCCCCGCCGAGATCGTCGGGCCGTTTGTTGTTGAGCCCAACTCAGAAATACAGATCGTCAACGTGCCGGCGCAAAGCCGCCGCTGGCTCGTGCTGCGGCCGTTGCAGGCCATCGTCGGTCAGTATCACGTCCGCATCCAGAGCCTGCTATCCACGGTGCCCGGCCAGCGCATCGCCGCACCCGACGTGGCCATGCTCGACGTTCGCCGCCTCGACCGCTTCTTGGTTGTACCCACGCATCTCGAAACGCAACAAATCGCCTGGGAAACCAGCGGCTTGCAAGCCGTTCCGTTGGTGCAACCAGAGGACGCCGCGCCGCTCGATCCCAATAGCTTTGCCTGTTACGAGGTGGTTGGACCACGGTTTCAAGCGATCGTGCGTCATGTCGAACGCGTCTCCGGCGTGCCGCAAATACGATTGGCCGACATCCACGTTTCTTGGCGCGACGATGAATCGTACAACGGCGTGGCCACATTCGATCTTGAACCGGCCGGCATGACGCACGTGTCGCTGGTCTTGCCCGCGACCTGCCGGCTGATCCAAGCCAGCGTCGCCGATGTGCCGGCAACTCTAACGGACCTGGGCAGCAGTCAATGGCAAGTCGCGCTGGGGCCCGATCAATTACCACAGCGTATTTCGGTTGTCTTCGCGGGGAGCCTGCCGCACGGCGGCTCGTCGATTGCCGCAACGTCGTTCGCAGCGCCGCAACTGCTGAATGTTCCTGTCGAACGCACGTTGTGGACGGTCCATCGTCCGGATGGGGTCACCGGCGGGCAACCCGTGCCGCCCGAAAGCCGAATCGACGCGCTGCGGCAGGAAGCGTTTCGGCTGAAAGCTAGTTCGGACCTCGTCGACCTCGCCGTGGATGTAGCTTCTGAAAGCGCCCCCAGAGAAATTGCCCCCTGGTATTTGCGCTGGATGCAGCGTTACTTTGGATCGCGAAATCGGCTGGCCTTGCTCCGGTTGGAGAACCGTGACACAACCGCGTTCGAAGTGGCCAACGTCGAGGCCCTGGAGCAAGACCAGGTGGCGTTTGCTGCGCGGCTGGGCACGACAGAATTGAGAAATCAACTGGCCGCGGAACCCGCACCGCCGCCGGGCCTGGTCGATGTTTGGAATCTCACTCAGCACGAATCTCACGACGCTGCGACGCGCTGCATCTTCCAAGGTGCCTCGTCGCAGTTGGAAGTGCAATATACCGCGTTACCCAGCGGTGACCTGCCGGAACGCGCGATCGTAGCCTGGTCAATCCTTTGCCTGGCCGTGATCGCCCGCCTGCTCTTGCTGCGCGGTCCGATCGGTGAGTGGTTCGCTCAGAAACCGCATGCGCTGGGCGTGCTTCTCGGGCTGGCATGGTGGCTGTGGCTCGCGCCCAGCTTGCTCGGCTGGGCCATCGTGCTGGTCAGCATTCTCGGGGCCCTTCGTTTCCCCTGGCCCGCCGGCCGCATTCACACATCGACCGGCCCCTCAGCGTCGAGCGTGTTGTCTCGATCGTTGCGATAGATTTCAACTCGCCGCCGTAGGCCGGATTGCCAATCCGGCCCGCTCGCCATATTCGCTAGCAACTGACACCGCATTGGAACTGACGTTGCTCCCCGCGGCGCGTTCTTTTAGACTCTCCCCCAGTTTGCTGCTGGACAAATCGTTTAACCGCAAGCCGTAGGCGTGCGCTTATTTTGACGTTGCAGAAACGCCCGCATGCGGCCTGCGGTTAAACGACTTGGAACCGCAAGGACAGTCTACACGAGTCCGCCTCAAACTGGCCGGAAGGAATTGCACATGGATGTGTCCATCGTCGTACCTGTTTATAACGAACGCGACAACATCATGCCGCTGTACCGGCAGCTTGACCAGGTGCTGCGCGGCATGCCGCGGGATTACGAAATCCTGTTTGTCGACGACGGATCGACCGACGGTAGCCGCGAGCAACTGCGGCAGCTTGCCAGCGCCGACCCGCGGGTGAAGGCCGTCTTGTTCCGCCGCAATTACGGACAGACAGCGGCGATGCAGGCCGGGCTGCAAATGGCTGCCGGCGACGCGATCGTCACGCTCGACGGCGATCTGCAAAACGATCCGGCCGACATCCCGATGATGCTCGACAAACTGGACGAAGGATTCGATCTAGTGCACGGCTGGCGCAAGCATCGGCAAGATGCTTGGCTCAATCGCAAGCTGCCGTCGAAACTGGCGAACTGGCTGATCTCCAAAACCACGCGGTTCCCGATTCACGATTTGGGCTGCACGCTGAAAGCCATTCGCCGCGATATCGCACAGGAACTGGAACTGTACGGCGAGATGCATCGCTTCATCCCAATCCTGGCCCACCAGCGCGGCGCCCGCTGCGCCGAAGTGGTCACCAACCATCACCCGCGCCGCTTCGGCAAGACCAAGTACGGCATCGGCCGCACCACGCGCGTGGTCCTGGACCTGATCACCGTCAAGTACATGCTCGACTATTTCGCCAGCCCCATGAAACTGTTTGGCAAGTTCGGCCTGTGGTGTGCGGCCATCGCCGGCATCTCGGGCGTGACGACCGTGGCCATGAAACTGCTAGGTCAAGTCGACATGACCGGCAACCCGCTGCTGCTGCTGACAATCCTATCCGTGATGGTCAGCATCCAATTCCTCAGCCTCGGCCTGCTGGGCGAAGTCAGCGCCCGCATCTACTACGGCAGCCAGAACAAACAGCACTACGCGGTGCGAGAATTGATTAACTTCGAGGGAGCGCAGAAGGATGACGACGCACCTCGCACCAAAGCCGCCTAAGGCAAGTCCGGCTTATTAATTTACCCGTAGCCGAAGTCGCCAGACTTTGGAGGATCGGCCAAACTCTGGCGAGTTCGGCTACGCTGATTGGTACGTCCTTATCCGGGACTTGCCTAACGCGCGAATTGACGAACCACAACCGCGAAGAGTTTAATTGATTTCTCGATACGTTGTTTTCAAGACTCTCTCGAGTTCTTCAAGCCATGCGTTGAGTCGCGCGGCCGGGTCGCCGACTTCATTTGGATGAGCGACCTGGAAGTATCCTTCTCTCGGAACGTGGACTGTCTCTTGAACCACGATGGCGGGAAGAGTGGGAATTGCCATGGCACGGCACGTCACTACGATTTCGTCAATCGCGGCTGTTAGGCAAGTCCCGGATAAAGACGTACCAATCAGCGTAGCCGAACTCGCCAGAGTTTGGCCGATCCTCCAAAGTCTGGCGACTTCGGCTACGGGTACATTAATAAGCCGGACTTGCCTTAGGCGTGCATCACTCGCAGAGACATCTGCAAATCGCAACGGCAGTTGTGCGGCGAGTTGCCCGTAGGTAATCAGTACATCGGCGCGCGATCCAGGGACACGAAGGCGAAGTATGTTGTAGACCTCGCGTCCGAGAGATGTAAACGTCAAGTTCTCAGACGGCCGAATGATTGTGTCGGCACCACTGTCGTCGAAGACATAGGTGATTTGATCGTAAGCGCCGAAATCTGGGCGGTCGGCGCCGGATGGAAGAGGCTGCGACGAACTCATGTTATGTGACTCCGTAGACTCGAAGCGTCCGCTCGGCGACCCACGCGTCGTCGACCGAAAGCGTGAAGGCATAAAGACCCGGCCGCGGAAACCGGATCTGTGTCAGTCGAAAGGAAAGATTCACAACGCGCAAACGCTCGGCTCCTGCGGAGTTTTGAACGTCGCTGCTGTCAAGTGTTGATTTCGTAACCGTTCCGCTGCTTCCTGAAAAGCCAACGCTTCGCTTCCTCATCGCCGACGAACGTCTCAGGCTGCGGGTCCCACTTTAGCTTCCGCCCGAGCCGCATCGAGATGTTGGCCAGGTGACAGGCGCTGACGCTGCGGTGTTGGCTGACGACGTCGGAGAGTGGTTGCTGGCGGGTCTTTACGCAGTCAAAGAAGTTGCCCATGTGATTGATAATCGCGTCCAGTTTGCCGGTGCGCGGCGGGCGCGAGAGGTTGTCGTGGGCGTAGAGCGAAAACTTTTCGCGCGGCAGCGGGTCATCGGCCAGGTCTTCGACGGGCTTGCCGGACACGGTGCCGCGGTTGACGAAGATGCGGCCTTGATCGCCCTCGAACATCACGCCGTTGCGGCC
>JBGTKH010000174.1:0-10061 GCA_041744735.1 Pirellulaceae bacterium
CGGCGCTTGCCGTGGGATGTCCGAAAGGGAGGACTTCATCATGTCGCAGGAAGTAGCATCGGCGCCGGGAAGCGAGGGTAAGCCAAAGTTGCTCGATCAGGTTCGTCACCAGTGCCGCGTGCGGCATCTGGCGCTGAGTACGGAGCATCAGTACGAGCCCGGCGGACAAACTCTGGGCCAGCGCACTACAACGTCGTCTTGGCAACGGAGAAAAACGTCCGCGCGAGGCAGATCGTTGAAAGACTGATGATGGGGACTAGGTCCAGCGCAGCGGGTCGGCTTCGTGGCGGCTGGACCAGATGGTGAGGGCGGGGAATTGTTGGGACAAGACTTCCGCGAGGCATTCCACGGCGAAGCGTTCGCTGGGGTAGTGGCCGGGCAGCAGCAGGGCGATGCCGGTGGCTTCGGCTTCCAGGCAGGTGTGAAAGTTGGTCTCGCCAGTCACTAGCAGATCGCAGCCGGCGTGGCGCGCGGGTTCGAGGAATTGGCCGGCGCTGCCGCAGGCGACGGCGACGCGCTCGATCGTTCGTTGAGCGGAACCGACGGCGTGCAGGCCGTCGAGCGAGAGAAACTGTTTTAGCTGCTGCGCGATCTCCGCCAACGATGTGGCTTGCGGCAAACGGCCGCAGCGACCGGAACCGAGTCCTTGGGGATCGTCTTCAGCGGGTACCAGCGGGCGGATGTCGATCAGGCCCAGCCCTTCGGCCAGCCGCTGGTTGATGCCGGTCGCCGCCGAGTCGAACGCGGTGTGCGGGCTGTGGACGGCGACCCCAGCGCGGATCAACTCGAGCAGCAATCGGCCGGGCACGGTGTCGGTGGTCAGCCGCTTTAGCGGGCGAAAGGGGAGCGGATGATGCGTCACCACCATCTCGGCCCGCTCGCGCACCGCTTCGCCGGCGCTGGACGGTGTGATGGTCAAGCAGGTCATCAGCCGCTCGACTGTCTGCGCCGGATCGCCCACCAACAGCCCCACGTTATCCCACTCTTCCGCCAGTCGCGGCGGCGCAAAGTCGTCGAGAAAACGGCAGACGTCCTGCACGGTGGGCATGAGCGAATCCTGACTTGTGCTTTGTCAAAGCTTAATATTGGGGTGAGCCGAACGCCCTCGCTTACGCTTCGGGTTACTAAATCAACACGGCGCTAGCGCCGGGCTTTTCGCGAAATGCCGCGGCTAGGGGCTTGTTTATTTAGTCGGCGTCGAACCAACGTATGGCGTAAATCATAACCCGAAGCGTAAGCGAGGGAGGAAAGGACGCCCTCGCTTACGCTTCGGGTTACTAAATCAACACGGCGCTAGCGCCGTCGGCTCACTTTCATCGCCGGTGCCGGACGAATTTAGCCGATGTGGTTTTCGCCGCGGTTCTCCGCCTGCTGGATCGTCACGGGCCAGCCGGGGAATTGATTCGACGCTTTGCCGTCGGTGGGATCGATGAGGAAGCGGAACGACTCGATGAAATAAGTCTTCTTCTCGGTGTCGAAGGTTACGAACCCGAAGCCGCTTCCCTTTTCATGCGCCCTGTCGTAACGGTTCGGCGCCTTGCCGACCAGCGGATTGCCCACGGCGTAGACGTAGACCTTGTTGCCAAAACCGTCCAGAAATTCGCCGGTGTTGGCCAAGGCGTGCTGCGGGCGATTCTCGTGCGGCATGCCCAGATCATCCGGTCGCCACCAGCGCGGATAGCCGGCGGCGATGGCGGGTGTGCAGAAGGACCAATTGCTGTCGCGCTGTTTCGCCGCGCCGTACTGGCAAAGTGTGGTCAGGTGCTGATCGCCGTTGATGTGCAGGGCCATCGACGGGCGCAGGATTTCGACCGCGCGATTGCGCGGCGTTTGCGGCCAGGAGCCGGAGTCGAGGTCGGCTTTCAGATAGCCGTCGTAGGAGCCGTGATGCGTGGCGACACCGGCGAACACGGTTTGGCTCAGCACGACTTTGAGCGTGTGCCCGCGCCAGTCCTGCGCCCACTGTTTCAAGAATGCCTCCTGCCGTTCGCCGAGCAGCACGAGCCCCGGCTTGTCGAGTGCGCGACAGTCGAAGTCACGATCCATGACATGATCGGCGCGGCCGCTGCCGGTTTCGACGCGATCCGGTCCGCTCTTCCACTGGCGGTCGGCAATGATCGCGAAGCTGACTCCGCCATACACCATGTCGCCGTAATACACGCTGATGTCCTGCAGGCAGGGCGCAGGGTCAAACGGATCGGGATGATGGCCGACGTTGGTGCGATGGACCACGTTGACCATCTTCGCCGGTTCGATGTATCCGCCCTTGGACGATGCCCCGCTGTCGCCACTGGCCATCTTCGCGCCACCCTCACCCCAAATGTTGCCCTGGAAGACGTCGTGATCGTCCGGCAGGCACAGCGTCGGCTGGTCGCGCATTACTTCGCGGAACGACCAGCCGAACTGGTAAAACTTCCGCAGGTAATTCAGGATCGCCGGCTCGGCCGGTTCGCGGATGATGCCGAAGCCGCCGTGGTTTTCGTAAAGCTGATCGCCGGAGAAGTACACCAGGTCGGGATTCATCTTGGCGACGTTGCGGGCCACCGGCTCATACGGAAACGCGTAGTCGTTCTGACAGGTCAGCGCCGCCATGCGCAGAGGGCGGCCCACGGGGTTCGCCCGGATTGTGCCCGTCCACTCGTCCGGCGTAACGGTGCCGTCGGTGTGCTGCTGGCGATACACCAGCTTGTACGGCGTGGCCGTCTTCTCGTCCCAATTCGGAATGCGGAAGGTGGCGACCCAGGCATCGGGATCGAGCCGCGCCTCACCCAGCGATTGCCACCGGCCGCCGCGCTGCACGAGCAGTTCCACTGTTTGGCTGTCACTGGCGCCCAGCGGTCCAGTTAGAGCGCTGATCTTCATCACGAAGCCATCGTCCGTGCGTGAATCGCTCAGCGAATACATCGACCAGAGGAGCGGACCAAATCGCTGTTCGGGGCTGACCGTGAAGGCGTCCCCGTGCATCGTCCAGTTGCTGAAGCGATACCGCGACCTGGCTGCGGCTGATTTCTTGCCGGCGCCCGTCCTGCCTTCGGCGGACAAGTTGTTGACCAGCGCCACGTTGCCGAGTATCGAATCGGTGGGCGCGGTGTGGGTGAGCATGCCTAAGCTCATTCCGGTCTTCGGCGACCGCGCCTCGAGCGTGAGCGCCATTTTTCCGCCGTCCGCGGTTCCCGACAGATGCAGTTCGACGTCCTTCACGTCCGCATCAGCCTCCAACGGTGCCGTCTTCGGCCCAAGCATCAACTGACCGTCCACGACTCCGGCGTTCATGCCGTTTCCGGCAAAACAGTTGCTGCGGTGCTCGTTGATTTCGCTGCGGATGCCGACGCGGAATCCCGCGCCGCCATCTTGACCCTGCATCGCGACCCGGCCCAGTTGCACGGACATCGCAAAGCGTCCGGTGGGGTTGGTGATCTGGTGCGTCAGTGAGTGGATGTTGCGGTTGCCACTCATGCTCTGGCATACCGCGGCGCCATGGACGATCCGCCAGTCCTCCATCGGATTCGCCCAATACTCGCCGCCCAGCCAGACGCGGTCATGAGTCCGGCTCCAGACATCGCCTGCCTTCACGTCTGCAGCAGCCGCAGCGCCGTTATCGATGCGGGCTCCAACGCCCACAACCGTCCCCGCAGCGGCCAATTTCAGCACGGTACGTCGGGTAATTTTTTTCTTCATGTTAGCAGCCTAGTGCTTTGTTAAAGTTAAAAAGTGGGGTAAACATCTTGCTTGCCGACGACTTCACCTCGTCGGTCGCAAGCTGGAAGCTTACGCCACGAAACACCGCATCCTTATTCCTAGCTGTGACAAAACACTAGCCCTTGTCAAAACGCGGACTTCGTCGGGAACTAGAACATCACCGGCTTGCCCAAGTGCCGCCGCAGGGATGTCAGTTGGCCGACGTGCCACATTTGATGCATGGCTTGTAGGGCGAAGAGTTGGCCGACGTTGGGACAAATCTGGCGGATGAACTCGGGAGCTTCTTTGTCCAGGTCTGCTTCCGGCACTTTGTCCAGTGCGGCTATCGTCGCCGCGCGCTGCTTTTGATACAGGTCCAGGTAGTGCTGCTTCGTCAAGTAGCCCGCATCGTCGTCGCTCTTCGCCTTGTCGGACGAGTGCTGTTCGGCGAACCCATCGGGCAGCGCGGGGCAGGTGCCGTGGCAAGTGGCGTCGATCATGCGCCGCTCGGACGAGATCAAATGTCCAAGCTGCCACGCCATGTTGTTGGCTCCCGGCGACGTCCGCACCAGCAGATCGGCGTCGGACAAATCGCCCAGCAACCCGGTGAAGACCATGTTCGACATGCCCATGTTGTTCTTCAGTACATCTTTCGCGTTCATCTTGACTATCTCCTATGGTTGTGAAGGAACCTCCTATGGTTGTGAAGGAACGTGCAGATAAGAATAACGTATCGGTTGGAATTTTGCCGGCTATAATCGTGGACACCGATCCAAAATCTCAATGCGATGGAGCGGCCGAGAAAACCACGTAGCCGAAGTTGTGAAACTTCGGGGTTCTCATGAAACCTCGGAATTCTCACAAATTCCGCTACAATGACACGAATTCCGCTACAATGAATCGATCGCGGGAAGCAGGTAATCTTTCATGAGTCGCATGGATCTACGCCATCTGGAAACTTTCGCCGCCGCAGCGGAGCACGGCAGCTTCACGCGCGCGGCTCAGTCGCTATCGATTACGCAGGCGGCGGTCAGTAAACACGTGGCGGCGCTGGAAGAGCAATTGCAGGTGACATTGTTCGAACGCTCCGGGCGGTCGATGGCGCTGACCGAAGCAGGACAGCGGTTGTACGATCACGCGCGACGCATCTTCGACCTCATGGACGAAGCGGCCCTTGACCTCGGACAAGCCGCGGCCAGCGTTCACGGCACGTTGCGGATCGCGGCCAGCAGCGTACCGGCGCAGAGTCTGGTGCCGAAGCTGCTGGCCGAATTTCACGAACTGTATCCCGACGTGCATGAATCGGTTGTTGTTTCGGACAGTGCCGAGGCGACGGCGGCGGTCGAAAACGCTGCGGCGGAAGTGGGCATCGTGGGTGAAATGCCCAACTCGCCGCGCATTCGCGCCCGACCGATTGCCGACGATGAACTGGTGCTGGTCGTCTCGCCGCATCATCCGCTGGCCGTCCGCAGAAAAGTTACCTTGGCCGAGCTGCGTCAAGCGCCGCTGATCGTGCGTGAAGCGGGATCGGGCAGTCAGCACTGTGTTGAACGGGCACTCGACGCCGCGGGTTTGGCGCCGGGGCAATTGCAAGTGGCGATGCAGATGAACTCGATCGACGCGATTCGCGCCGCGGTTGCCAGCGGCGCGGGAGCGGCATTCCTGTCACGCGACACCGTACAGCGCGACGTGGACGACGGGCGGTTGGTGCCCGTGCCGGTTCAAGGCGTGCGAGCCCGCCGGCAGCTTTATCTCATCACCAATATTAAACGCATTCCCACCCCCGCCGGCCGGGCGTTCGCGACATTTGTCGAGCAGCGTCTGGCCGCGAAAGTTTGACGGCTGTGCGGCGGTTGCTAAGATAACAGGGTGTTATAGGTTGTGCGGCAGCCCATAACTCAACAAGATTTTCTGCGGACAACGGACGATTCTATTTTCACAGACGCGGCTCCCCAAAGGAGAAACTGCCATGACTGTTCCCCAACTGCGTTCGGCTTTGGTGTGTTTGGTTGCGATTGTAACGATTGGCGGATTCGCTTCGCACGGCCTCCCGGCGGACACGAACAAAGCGGGCGGTCCGGCGGATTACGACGCCATTTTGAAGAAGTACGTAAAGGGAGATTATTTCGATTACAAGGGCCTGAAGAACAACCCGCAGGACATGGCTCGTTTCGATGCGTTCCTGAACTGGCAAGCCAAGGCCGACGTGTCGCAGATGCCGCGCGAAGAACAGATCGCGTTCTACATCAACGCGTACAACTCGTGCTGCATCAAGGCCATCTTGGATAACTACCCGGTGCACACGCCGAAGGATGTGGATGGTTTCTTCGACAAACTGAAGTTCGAGGTGGCGGGAGAAAAACTGACCGTCAGCGAAATCGAATACGACCGGCTGATCGCCAACTACAAAGACATGCGAGCACACTTTGCCGTGGTCTGTGCCGACCGCGGTTGTTTGCCGTTGAAGGCGGGTGCGTACAGCGGCAAATCGTTGGACGACGATTTGGATTCCGCGGCGAAGAAATTCGTGAGCGACGCGCGGCACTTTAGCGTGGACAGCGACAAAGGCGAAGTGCAGATCTCGAAGATCTTCGAATGGTACGGACCAAAGTTTTTGAACGACCCTGAGCGGCCGGTGAAAGCTGATCGGCCGGAGGTGTACTTGGCCCCGTGGCTCGATCAGGAAACTCGCAAGCTGCTCGAATCGGGCGCGTACAAGTTGAAGATTATCGAATGGGATTGGACCCTTAACGAAAAATAGTCTGGTGAGGCAGTGGACGCCGGCAAACCGGCGGCCGGTACATCCGGCCGCCGGTTCTTTCTAAGTTTAACGGAGTAAACGATGAAACGGTCGAGATACGCATGGATCGGCGTTGTTTTCGCGACTAGTCTATTGACATTAGCGGCGCTGCCCGCCGCATACGTCATAGCCGACGAAGCAGATGCTTTCTCTCCGCCTGTGGTTTTGGCTGCTGAAGAAACCTTCGACACCACCAGCTTCGACAACATCGGCGACCCGTGTCTCTGTGACTGTGCTTGCTCGTGCGAGCCGTGGGTCGTCTCGCGCGAACCGTTTTGGTGCGGCGGTCCGCTTTCCTACATCGACGACTACGTGCAGGCGTACAACAAACGCTCATGGATTCCAATCACCGGCGGCGCATGGCACTGGTGGCACGTGGACTTCTTCGGGCGCGACAGCGGCTACGGCATCCCCAGCATTCCGGGCACGTACTTCTACTATGCCTATGTCGATCCGTTTTATGAATTGCCCAACGGCCAAAAGATCGGTGGGCACTTGGAATTGCGTTTGCGCGAGCAAGGCCGCTTCCGCAGTTTCATGCCGCGCACTGTCTGGCCGTGGGAAGCGTACGGCTACATTCAAGACGAAAATCTGGGAACGCTGAAGGCGGGCTTAGTCTTCAAGCAGTTCGGCATTTTCTGGGACGGCGTGTTCTTCGGTAACCAGCCGTATTTCGACGGCACGAAGCTGGACGCGGATTACGGCCTGTCGTGGGAGAAGACGACCGAGATCGACGATTGCTTCAAGATCGTCAGCTATGCTCAATACTTCTTTCACGAAGACGGCTCAAACGGTTCGTTCGGCGGCGCGGACCCGGAGAGCGTCGTGGGCTACAACGAAGAGAACACCGGCGTGGCGCGCGTCGTGCCCACGTGGACGCGCGGCGACGGATCGGTTGTGGCACTCGGCTTCTCGGGGCTTGTCGGACAAGTCGAAAGCAACCGCTTCGATCTGACCGACGAAACCGTGTCGGCCTACGGCGTCGATCTTAGTTACACGAGAGGCCCGTGGCATTGGTTTGTCGAAGGCCAGCAAACGTTCGGCGTGCTCAACCCGGTGCGGTACGTGTCGGGCGGGCCGAGCAACCGCATTACGAACTTCCTGGGCGGCGTGCATTATACGCACGGTTCGGTCACCTACCGCTGCTCGTATTCCAACAGTCTCGACGCCAACCCCGACGCCACGGTGAACATGCTTCTGGCGGGCATGACGATCACCGTCAGCAAAAACGTGGACTTCTACGTCGAGTACGTTAATCAACAACTCGACGGCAACATTGACCCCGCCGCCGACGGCCACTTCTTCCATTCGCTGGAATTGATCCTAAACTGGCACTTCTAGCAATTTCGGAGTGCGGTAATCTTTTGGAGTGCGGTAATCTTTTGGAGTGCGGTGACTCGTCACCGCTTTAGGAATTTCGGATCTGCTTTTTCCGTGCGTCGACCGCCGATTCGCGTCGCGGACATCCAAAACTCCTAAAGCGGTGACAAATCACCGCACTCCATGTTTAAAATCTTGGATGTTGCGGTGTTTAGACCTGTCGATCTAGAACGCATCGAATGCGACACGTTTGTGCGCCGTGTCGAGTTCCACGCGGAAACGCCTTCGACCAACGATCTGGCGTTAGAGCGTGCGGCGGGCGAACGCGTGCCGACGCCGCTGCTGATCTTGACCGAGCGGCAGACAGCGGGCCGCGGGCGCGGGGCGAACCGCTGGTGGTCGGCACCCGGAGCGTTGACGTTTTCGCTGCTGCTGGATGCGGCCGCGGAGAATCTGCCCACACAGCGCTGGCCACAGGTGTCGTTGACCGCCGGGCTAGCCGTGTGCGAGGCCCTGCAGCGCTTCCTGCCGCCCGTCGAGATCGGCCTGAAGTGGCCTAACGACGTTTTTATTCTGGACCGCAAGGTGTGCGGCATCTTGGTCGAAACATCGTCGCGCCGCGCGGGCATGTTGGTCTTGGGTGTGGGCATCAACGTGAACAACTCATTCGCCGCCGCACCGCCCGACGTGCGATCCATCGCCACGTCGCTGACCGACGTCGGCCACTGCGACTATGACCTGCCCGATGTACTCATCGGCGTGCTCCGGCAATTGGCCGGGCGGCTGCAGCAACTCGCCACCGGCGCGGACGACGTGTGGCAACGCTGGCAAACATTTTCCATGCTGACCGGCCGCACCGTCCACCTGGAGGCCGGCACGCGACAGGTCGTCGGAGTCTGCCAAGGCATCGACCGCCAAGGGGCTCTCGTGCTGCGAACCGATTCCGCCACCGAACGCTTCTTCGGCGGCATTGTTCGCAGATTTGAGTGACGCGGCAGCATTGGGCGCTGTTGCCGGTGATTCGGGGGCAGAGGCGCCGGTGGGAGTCGAACCCACGACGGCGGATTTGCAATCCGACGACCTGCCCCGGAAAACACGGGGAAAGCTCACGTTTCCGCGACTGTGGGCGCAAAAGGGGCAGCAGTTGAAACGAGCACCAGCGCGTGCGACGTCGATTTGGCGATCATCTCGGAAAGTTGGCCATATCTGCCGGAGCCAGTGAAAGCGGGCATCGTGGCCACGGTCACGGCGGTGACTCGCGGCGAATCAAGGCATATGCCTTAGCGCTGCCTGCCCACCGTAGTCCCCTGTGACCTCTAAAGCGTCAAGGACACTGCACGGCGGTCACTCCCCTATTCACGCCGTTCGCCATTTGATCCTCAAACGAATCGAGACATTATCTCTCGCCTCTTCCATCGGTCGAGAAATCCAGTTTGCGTGCCAGACGATCGGCGTCAATGTACGATGCCCCGGAGGCTTGGCATCCGGCGTCGCCCCAGCTAGGGTCCCGACGAAAAAACGGTGGAGTTCTAGGCCCATCGCAGAGTCCGCCCGTAGCGATCCCGACTGTGGCTACGCTAAAACGAGGTCGTCGGGTTAGGGTCTCTCCATTCTGGAGAGACCCGTTTTTCTCTCACCGCGTTCATGGCAATCCTCATCGGATTGGACTCTTCCCGATGAAACCATTCCCCTGCCGGTTGTCACTTTCCTGGTACGATTTCACGGAACCTTATCGAAATCGTTTCTGCATTCTCCACGAAGTAATGCCGCGGCACCATCGCACCTCCCTACCAGTAGCAAGATCGAACGCCCTAGCATTTCGCTGGCATCCGTTCGACATCCTACCAAGAAATCCTACCTGATATCCCGTCGGAATCTTCTCTGGCATCCCTCCAAAACGAGGTTGCGATACGCTGCCGAACGATAACGCTTGGCCACTCGCGGAAGCGTGTCGGCACGTCGCCACGGTACCGCCGAGGAAACCGCTCTGAAAGCGGCTTGCCGCGTATCGCGGTACGATTCCGGAAGCGTGCCGAAACGTATCCGAAAACACCACTCCGAAACGCTGCCAAAATCTCTTTCCATCTCCGTCCACTGCTGCTACCGTGGCCGCACCACTCCCCTACTTCCACATGGCCACGTTTCTCACCGTTAAGGAAGCGGCGAAGATCACCGGCAAGTCGCCCAGTTCGATTCGCCGCATTATTTACCCGATCATTCAAGAGGACAAGCATCCCGATCGAGAGCACATTCAGCCCGACAT
>JBGTKH010000175.1:0-30348 GCA_041744735.1 Pirellulaceae bacterium
AATTGCTGCAAAATTGCCACCCGCTTGCACACCGGTGCCGATCTGTTGGCTCTCGGTAACCTGCTTGCAGAGGCCGAGATGCCGCTTTCCGTGATGGGCATGGGTTCGCTTGGCAAATTGAGTCGGCTCCTGCTGGGTGGACTGGGGTCTGTGTTAAATTACGGATTTTTGGGCGAGGTGCATGTGCCCGGACAATGGCATGCCCCGCAACTTAAAATTCGCCTGGCTGAAATTTCAGGGAACTGACCCTGCTACCGAAACGTGTTCCCGTGCCCCCGGCCTATATTATCCCGCTTGCATCGGGATTCATTTACGCGATCAGCGCCATCTGCCTGAAGCAGAGTTTTTTCCGTGGCGTCGGACCATGGCGCACCACCTTTGTTGCCAATCTCACGATGGCGTTTATGGGCCTTCCCCTGCTAAGCTTGGGAGGTCAATTCCCGGGTCTTCCCCATCTTTTTGAGCCGCTCCTTTGTGGATTTTTGTTTTTTGGCGGACAAATTTTCACATTTCTTGCGCTGCACCGCGGCCATGTTTCTGTGGCAACGCCGGTGATGGGAACCAAAGTTCTCTGGGTGGCGGTATTCGGACTTTTGCTTTTTCCGGAACCTATTCCACTCCGCTGGTGGGCCGGCGCGGCACTGACCTCGGTGGCGATCCTACTGCTGAGTCGCGGTGGAAAAAATTCCGCCGGTCTGGGGCGACAAGCTGCCGGTTTACTTGCCGACCCGCGAGTTGTTGACCATCTACCCGGGATTCGTATCCGTGTACGAAACGACACACCTGCCGTTCGAGGAAACGTGGCGCGATACCTGTCTGCTGCTGGGCGCGCCTTTGGCAAGGGGGCCGCGAGAAAACAGGATCAAGGAACTGTTGGTGCCACTCGAAGAGGCGATGAGCGGCAAAGTCGAACTGGATGGGCAGGGGCGATTCTACCTGACGATCGCCGGCGTCAGCATGGAGATGCACTTGGTCGCGGAAGGGCTGCGGAAACTCGCCATGATCGCGCGGCTGATCGCGACCGGATCACTCGTGGACAAAGGGTATCTGTTCTGGGATGAGCCCGAGGCCAATCTCAACCCGAAGGTCATTAAGCTCATCGCCAAAACCATTCTGCATCTTTGCCAGAGCGGCATTCAGGTGTTTATAGCGAGCCACAGCCTGTTCTTGATGCGGGAACTCGACATTCTGCTGAAGAGTTCCGAATTCGAGGGAACCGAAGCCCGATTCGTTGGTTTGCATCGCGAGGATGATCGCGTGCACGTGAAACAGGGTGACACCGTGGACGACGTGGGAGACATCACGGCGCTGCAGGAGGAGCTCAGCCAGTCGGATCGCTATTTGGAAACGGAGGCGAAGTAATGCCGACGATTGTCGAAGGCCAACTGACCTTCCGGTTTCCCGATCACTGGCAGGCATCGAAGTTCGACCAGTGGCGTTTCTTCCGCAACCAGTTTCAAAGCGTGTGTGGCGGGAGCAAGGCCATCGACGTACTGGCGGTTGAACCACACTCGTGCTTGTGGACGATCGAGGTGAAGGACTATCGCCGGCACCGGCGAGTCAAGAGCATTGACTTGGCCGAGGAAGTCGCCGTCAAAGTGCGCGACAGTCTGGCCGCACTGGTCGCGGCACAGGCGAACGCAAATGATGCCAATGAGCGGGCCATGGCAGCGGCCGCATTGCGATGTAGTCGCTTGCGAGTCGTGTTGCATCTTGAGCAACCCGCGAAGCACTCGAAACTCTTTCCCGAGCCATCGACCCGGCTGCTGTACGGCAACGTCTCAGACAACTGATCAAGGCCATCGACCCGCATCCCCTGGTACTTGAAGTCGGGCGTCTTGGCGGTGTTGAATGGTCCGTTGTTTAGGCTAGTTTTCAGCGCACTGAGGCTTAGCGGGTTCAGCCACGCGCGCTGCCGTTGTGTGGCGGCCGGCTTCTAGGTTTAATGCAAGTGAGATGTCGGACGCCTTCGATCCATATTTGGAGTGGCTGGGCATTGAGCCACATGAGCACCCGCCGGATCATTACCGGCTGCTGGGCATTGCGCGGTTCGAGAGGGACCGCCGGATGATCGAAGCGGCGGCGGATCAGCGGATGGCGTATGTCCGCAGTTTTCAAACCGGACCGCGGGTGAAGTTCACGCAGAAAATGTTGAACGAACTGGCCGGGGCCAAACTGTGCCTGCTCAATCCCAACACGAAGACCACGTACGACGCGGTGCTGGAAGGGCGGTTGGCTGCGAGTGGGGCCGGAATTGCACCCGGTCCTTCCGCGCTGCCGCACGATTTGCTTCCTCCCAGTGCGTTGGGTGCAGAAGCAACTCAGTTCCCGCACGCGACCGCCACGGTTGGCCCGCCGCGACGTGGTGAAGTGTGGCACGATGCCGGTGTGCCGCAACCACCGCCTCCGCCAACTCAGCCGCACAGCGCGACCCCAGCGGCGCCGCCAAGCACAGCGGCAAAAGCGACTGCCGGCGAGGACGCTCAACCGCAAGACGACAATCCGCTTTACACGCGCCCGTGGTTTCCGTTCGTAGTGGTCGCGGCTATCGTCTTGGTCGCGGGCTTGGTGTGGGGAATCGGCCGGACGTTGAATAAACCCGTTGCCGAGTCGGAACCGCCGGTCGAAGTTCCCGACGAGCCGTCAGAACCAGTGCCGCCGGTCGTCGAGGAACCTTTGCCGCCGGACCCGGTGGTGATCAATCAAGAGGAGAGCGGGGCGATCAATTTCCAGGCGTCCGTGGCCACGCTGCACGGCGATAACTTGCAACTGAAGCTGCGCGGCTCGGAGAGCGTGATCGAAGGTTGGACGTCCGAGCAGGATTGGCTGAGTTGGGAGTTCAAGGTCGTTTCGTTACCCGCCAATCCGTTCTTCAAAGTGCTCATCACGTACGCTGCGGACGAAGACGCCGTCGGCGGCCGTTATGGCGTCGCCATTGACGGCGAAAAGGAAGTTAGCGGCACGATTCCGGCCAATCGCAAACCCAACGAGTTTCACACCGACGAATTGATCGTGTCGATCTCTCGCACCGGCCGGCATCGGCTGTCGCTGCGAGCTAAAGAGAAGCCTGGCGAGGAACTGATGGTCGTTAAATCGATTAGCCTGCAGCCGGTGAAGGCACGGTAGCGGAATTCGTCAGAAGTCCGAAGTCTCACGACTTCGGCTACGGTTTTGAAGTGTCCTCATGCACTGCATCTTCAGGGAACACGCGAATCGCGTGCACCGGTGCCGACAGTGCGCGGTCGGCCTCGGCGAGCGTGCCTAGCCCCAATTCGACACGCTCGCCGACTCGGATCTGCCCCATGCCGACCAGCAGTTCCGGGTAACGCCCTTTGGTCCAACCTAAAAAGTACACACGCGCCGGTTGGCTGAAGTGCACGCCGTCACGCGATACCGACACCAGCGCTTCGCCGGTCGCCGGGTCGACCAACCGTGCGCGGTAGTAGCGTTCGGCGGTCTGGATTTCGAATCGCTGGTCTGCGTTTAGTTCGCGCAGCCAGACTTGGTTCACTTGTTGTCCCTCGCCCAATGAACTCGCGGAAGCCAATACAAGCAGAGCGGTGCAAAACATGGTGCGTCCTCAATCGATGTTCTGTGAATACAGGGGTCTGTGAGTACAGAGTCTGTGAGTACAGTATCTGACGGGATTAGAAATCTATGTCGAAAAGCTCCTGGCAAAGAGCGAAACTTCAGAAAACCTTGAAAAACTTTCCCAGATTTAGCCGATTGCGGCCATTCAGTCGATACAGATCGCACATTCGACGCGCGACCGCTGTGCAATGATCTTCCTAGCGGCCCGCACAACTGATGCCGCCCTCACCGATGTACGCTTGACGTGGGCGCTCTGTTCGCATGGCCCTACCGATCGTGGACGATCTGCTCAATGACTTTCGCGTCGTAAGTCGCAAAACCAGCTTTCAAATAATTGGGCAGAGCCGCCGGGTGATCCAGATCGCAAGTGTGGACCCAGACTCGCGTGGGCTGGTAGGACCACGACCTGCCGACGACCCAGTCCAGAAAGAATTTGCCTAGCCCGCGGCCCACGAACTGTGGAAAGAGTCCGAAGTACGCCAGTTCGATTTCGCCAGGGATTCTTCGGTCGAGTTCCGCGTAACCGGCCGGCTCGCCGACGACGCGGAGGACATGGATCTCGACTCGGTCGTCGTGAATGTTTTGCAGGAGGTCATCGTCCGACATCAAGTTGCGATCGACCCAGTTGTATTGGCTGCCCACCGAGTTGTAGAGGAACCGATAGAAATCGACGGACGGCTCGGGAATCCGTTCGATCGTGACGTCCGCCGACGGCGCCGCAATCGGAACGTGACTCGGGGCGTGCATTTCGAGGTACGTTGTCTTCGTGCGAACGTGTTTCATGGGCGTGCAATCAGATCGGCATGGAATTCCATGGTAACCCGCTGCGTTAGCGAGGGTGCTGGCCGGTATTCCTCGCTTACGCGTCGGGTTTCGATTCGCTGCGTTACTTCGAGTCCAATTCAAACACGGGATCGAATTGCTCGGGGGGTTGCTGCAGGAGGTTCGTGACGCGGTCGGCCAGTAGGCGGCAGGGACAATCGTCGCTCGATTGCGGATCATCTTTCAGCGCGTCCAGCACGCCGCGGGCCTCGGTCCACTGGCCGGCTTCGTATAGCGTCAGAGCGCGTTCGTAGGCGGCACATGTCTCAGCCCATTGGGCAGCGGCGGTGGGTGCGAGCAACTCGAAGATGTCCACCGCGCCGGCGATGCCTACGACTTTGATTTGGCACAGCCGCCGCGTGGCGAACGTGTCGTCCAATTGCGCGCGCGTCGTGCCGGTGATCAACATTGGCACGCCCAGATACTTCGTGGCACCTTCCACGCGGCTCGACAGATTCACGGTATGCCCGCGCGGGCCGTACTTCAGGCGGCGGCGGCTGCCGGCGTTGCCGACTTGAGCCATGCCCGTGTTGATTCCCACGCCGATCCGCAGCGGATGGCCCAGCTTCTCTGACCAGGTTGCATTCAGTGCGGGCAACTCCCCCAACATCGCGTGTGCGGCGCGGCACGCCCGCTTGGCGTGATCGGGTTGCTCGGCCGGATCGTTCCACATGGCGGCTAGCCCGTCGCCGTAGTAATCGATGACAAATCCGCCGTGTTCCATAATCCGCGTGGCGAAACGGTCCATGACGTCGCCCAACAGCAGATACGATTGTGTCGGTCCCAGCCGTTCCGCGATGCGCGAAAACCCGCGCAGGTCGCAGAACACCGCGGTGATTTCGCGCTGGTGGCCATCCATCAATTTCGGGTTGCGTTCCATCGCCCGGACCAATTCGGGCGAGCAAAATTGTTCGAGCTGCACGCGTCGGCGGGCCGCCTCGGCTTCGTTTTCGACGCGGGCCAAACCGGCGCTCACGGCTCCGGCCAGAAGCTGCACGACTTGGGCTTCCAGCGGCTGAATTCCGCGCCGCTCGGTTGCGCCCCGCAAGTCGCGCGAACCGTAGACCACAGCGATCACACTTTCCTGCTGATCAAAAACCGGCGACGCCACGACCGCCTCGACTCCGACCAGACTCTGCGACAACGACACTTCGTCCAAGCTCTCGAAGAAGGTGCGCTTTTGATCGGCGACCGCCGCCAGCACGCGGCGGCTGAATTCGCTGCCCAGCTTGGGGCTGGTCGCGTGAATGGCCGCGACTTCCCAATCGTTTTCACGGCGCAGCAGCACCAATCCGCGGTCCAGCCCCACGAGTTCGACAACCGCTTTGGCCGTCTCTTGATAGAATTCGTCGGAGCCCGCGGCCGAACGCTGCACGGTGAGCAACGTTTCAAACCATTCGGCCAGCACTTCGGCCGTCGGAGCTTTGCCCAGCCGGCTGATTTTCGCCTGTGCCGAGCGGCCGGCCGGACTGGCGACGGGACGAGCGATCGTTTGCAGTCCTCCGGAGCCGACTTCGGCGGGCAAATCGTGCGCGATCTCGACCGTGGTGTAGCCGACGGTCACGCGAATCGGCATCAGCAACTCGCACGTGTCATCGGTCTGAATCGCCGCGCCGTCGGACAGCATCGCCGGGCTGCCCGTGTTGTGCACGCGAATTCTGCCGCCGCTGATTTCCTCGACTTGCATCTGGTCGCGCGACACGAAGCGGTCTTCGATCACCAGCCGCTCGACCTCCCGGCGCGGGCCGCGGCCGAACTCTAGCGGACCGGCCGCGTGTTTGTATTGCCGGTGTTGACGTTCGTTGGAAATCGTGATCTTGAGCATGATTCACGCGCGAGGGAATTCGGATCGGGCGTCGAAGCGAAAAGCAGCGTCGTGCGGGCACTGGGCCACGCAGGCCGGCTCCTGGCCGGGCAACGAACTGCACAGGTCGCACACGACGGCCCGCTCGGTGACAAGTTTCAATTCCGTGGACGCGGCCTCTTTCAATTCAGGGACCCTGTCCAAACGCAGCGACAGGACGGTATTCTCGATCGACACGGGTGGGTGAACGCACGCCGCCACCAGATTCTGTTTGTACAGACTAATCCAATCTTTGGGCATGATGGCCTCGTATTCGCCGCGGCGTTTCTGTTTGTCGTCCTGCTGCAATGGCACCGCTTGTCCGTTCACCCAAACCTCGATGTTCGCCCCTTGGCAAACGACCGACAGTCGAAACGAGAGCCCTTGCCGGCGTTTATTTGAAGGCACATGGAAGTTGTAACGAAAATAGATCGGCTGCTGCAACTCCGGACCAAAGGCTTCCGTCCGGCATCCATGGAGAGCCGTGTGAAGTATCAAGTCCCAACGAAACGGAGCCGTTCCCGGCGCCCAATCACGGTCGCGAAATCGCGGCTGGTGCCAGTCCTTGCCCTTGACGTCCTGGCCAGGTAGGAAGCGCCAGCCCGGCCCGTGTGCGGGCACAATTCCCACGTCGTGCATTTGGATGGAATCGTACGGGCATTGCTCGGCACAAAGCTCGCAGCCGATGCACCAATCGCGTATCAGGATTTCGCCATTCTCGCCGCGCTGAATCGAACCCACCGGGCAGCCGATCATGCACGCCGGATTCAAACACTTGCGGCAGGCGGACGGAACCAGAAAGCGATCGAAACGCGGGCCGTCCAGAAACAGTCGCGTGTAGCCGTCATCGTGAGTGTTGATGCAGGCACGCACGCAATCGCCGCAGCGCGTGCAGCGGTCCAAGTCGATGAGCAGCAGCTTTTGGCCCTGCACCAAGCCCAGCTCTTGATACTCGGGACGTGATGTCAAAGCACCTTCGGTATCCCACGGCACATTGCGAACAACCCGTTTGCTGCGTTGTTGCCGCTCGTCGATCAACTGCTGGACTTTGCCGGCGAACGCCGCCGATGATTTGATCATTTCCTTGAATACGTCGCTGCCGATGCGGACCAATTCGACACGGGCGGACCGGCGCTGTTTGGCATCGGGCGGGTGGTCGAACGTCACGCACGTGGCGCTGCGCGGCTGGCCGAGCAACGCGCCGATTTCGCCGAAGATGTCGCCGCGGGCCAGATAGGCCATCGTCCGCGGCGGCCCGTCGGTAAGGCGGTACTTGGGGAACGTGCGCGGGTAAATCGTCTGCAGTGCCAGATGCCCGGCCTTGCGAACGTCAAAGTCGGACCATTTGTCTTTGGCCAACCCTTTGATGCCCAGCGGCAAGGCCTCGATGTCGGCGCGGATGTTGTCGTCCTGGCACGTGGATGCCAATTCATCTGCGCGCAAAAAGTTGCGGTCTTTAATCAGGGCGTTTAACGCATACGTGATGCGACGTTTGTATTTCTCAACTTTCTCTGGCGGGACATCTCCGGCGGCGAACTTTTGGATGTTGCGCTGCACGTTCTCGGGCAGTTTGTCCCAGATCCATTGTTTCAAGTTGCCGGCAGCGGCGGCCTCTTTCGCTTTCGGCTTTGCCGCGGTGGCGGCCGTTGCAGCTTTCTTGGCCGCGGCAGGCTTGGCCGCAGCAGGCTTTTCGGCAGCGGGTTCTGTCGTGCCGCCCTTCTTTGCGGCCAGCTTGGCTTTGAGCGCTTCGATCGGCGAAAGTTTTGCTTCGCCGCTTGCGGCCGCTGCTGGAGTCGCGGCGGCGGCAGGTTCGTCAGCTTTCTCCTTGCCGGCGGATTTCTTGGCGAGTTTCGCTTTCAACGCGTCGACGGGTGATAACTTGGCTTCGCCGCTGGGAGCGGCCGGTGTCGGGCCCGCTGCTTCGGCTGGTCCTGCGGCCTTCTCTTTGCCCGATGCCTTAGCGGCCAGCTTGGCTTTAAGAGCTTCGATGGGCGAAAGTTTGGCCTCACCGCCTGTTTCCGTCGGAGGCTTTCCGGCCGGTGATGTCGCTTTCGACGGTCTTGTGTCGTCAGGTTCCTTTGACTTTGCTTTTCCCGCGGCTTTCGCGGCCAGCTTCGCTTTGAGCGCATCGACGGGTGACAGCCCTTCGGCGGCTGCGGGCTTCGCGTCAGCCGCCGGCTTTTCTTCGATCGGTGGCCTGTCGATGGTTTGCAATTCGGCCGATGACTTCTTCTCAGCGGGCGATTGTCTCTCGGCGGCTGGCGAGATTCCCCGAGCGACCAGCGGTGCCTCGGCTTCTTCTTTTACCGCCGCCTTGGCCGCAGCTTTCGCGGCGAGTTTCGCTTTGAGTTCATCCAGGGAAGGTTTCTTCGGCGCGGCTTGCGGTGGCTTCGCGGGCGGCGCTTCCTTGAGTTCCGCATCGGCGTCGATCTGCGCCTTCAATGCGTGTGCGAACCGCTCCTCGGAATCGCTGCCGATCGACGCTGACTTTTGAGCCGGCGCGGCCGCCTGATCCGGCGCGGCTGCTTGATCCGGCGCGGCGGGCTTTCGCTTCGCCGCCAACTGAGATTCTAGTTCTGCTTTGAGAGCATGAATGTCGAGCTTCTTTAAGTTGCCGGAACGATCGTCTTCAACTTCCGGCGTTGCGGTTTCTGGTGCGGCACTTGCCGGTCTCGCGCCCGCTGGCACATCGGCCGCCTCCCAAGCGGATACCGGTTGTTGACTAGCTTGCCATTTTACCTTCCGCTGCGGAACCTCTTGCAACTCCTCGTCGCCGCGCGGCAGTTGATCGGGTGTGGCCTGTTGTTCGGTTTTGGCCGGGGGTTCAGCAGGTTGCCGCGGCGGCGCCAGCGCAGCGTCGTCTTCCAGCTTCGCGCGCATGGCTGCAACTTGCGCTTTCAGCGCGTCGACGTTCGTGTCCGCGGGCCGTCCCGCCGCGGGACGCTCTGCTTTGCGCCGTTCGGCCGAGTCGGCAGCCAGTTGCGCCTTGAGCGCTTCGACTTGAGCCTTCAACTCATCTAGCTCCGAAAGTCGCGGCGCGGAGAGACGCACAGGTGCAGACCGCGGCGGCGCTCGATCTTCCAATCTCCCCGCAAACTGGCCGCCGTCCTTTCGCACTTGCGGCTGCGGGGCGGTCGTGTCTTCGATCAGATCAACACGAAACGTCGTCCCACCGATGCGAAAATCCTCGCCCGCTTTGACACTGAACTCGCGGACCGGTTCGCCCAGCCGATAGGCCGGATTGAGCGCCGATTCCACGCAGCGCACGTACAGCCGGTCGCCGCGCACTTCCAAATCGCAATGCTCGCGCGACACGCGCAGATCCCACGGCACGGCCCAGCCGTTGGCCGGCGCGCGGCCCAAACGAATCGAGCGCCCGCTGGGAATCTCGCGACGCCAGCGTTGGCCGGCTTCAGGACCGATGGCGACAAATTCCAACACGTGGGTGATCCTCTCAGGCCGAAAAGGTTTCCTGATTGGCACGCGGCGATTCCTCGACCGTCACGCCTTCCAGCAACTCCTGACAAAACGCCTGCCAATCGGTAATGTCGTTGACGCCGACCGTCAAGTTCAAGTCACTGAGCACTTGCACCAAACCGCTGCGCACGATGTACACGCAGTCCGCCGGATCATGCTCGTCGCAGATGATCTTGCCCGGCTCCTCCATCAGCAATTCGGCGCGTTTATGGATCACGCTCAGCTCCAGTTCCGTCAAATCGCGCAGGATGTCCAAGCGTCGCAGGTGCGTGCTCAGCACGCGCTCGCGATACACGGCGTCCATGCGCTGGCGGTAGCCGTCGTCTTTATGAATGTGATCGAAAATATTGCGGAGGAACTCGATCATGTAGCAATCAGTTTCGGCCACGATGGTCGCGGACCGCGGCTGCATCGTCATGCAACTCATTTCGCCGAACACTTCGCCCTCGTGCATCGCAGCCTGCCGCGAGTCGTAATTGATGTCCGTGGGTCCGTCGTTGGGGATAAACTGCGGACGCCGCTCGGCCGGTGTGGCGCCGCCGCCGAGCAACCGGCCCGTGAGCTTCTGCAACAATCCACCGCGGCGCGGCTTGGGCCCGGCATCAACAAATAGATAAGCGGTCGCGACGCGCCGATCCATGCGAACCCCTGATCCGCTGTCCGCCGGCCCCTTCGCGCACTTTCTTTCATAACGCGCGACCACCTCTTCCAACTCGCGCAGCCACGTTTCCAATTGGTCGGCGTTCGACACGTCAGCGTCACCTTGCCGAGCCAATTGGCGGACCTCTCGCGCGGCGTTCAACTGACGCTGCTTGATTTGCAGCACGTCTTCGCTGGTCATGATGTAGAAGGCCGACGCGCCGGCATCGCCTTGATGGCAAATCACGTCCCCCTTGCGATAATGGCGCATCACGGTCGAGCCGGGAAACTTTTTGAAACTCGGCGGCTTCTTCAGCCCGCGAAACAATTCCAGTCCCGATAACTCTTCGGCGGTGAGCTCTTCGTCGCCCGGCCGTTCTTCGAGGTCCGATTCGGGATTGACAACTGCCATGGACTACCTCGTGCGAAAAGGTGCGTCTGGAATGAACGTCCACGTATGATATCATATCTCCGCACCAATGGCACGCGAACGAGCAACCGGGTAGTGGTACATTTTGGTAGCCGAAGTCGTGAGACTTCGGAAGTGTCACCACTTCCGCTACGGCAACTTGTACCACTACCAGCAACCGGATAGCGATACCGTTTGTAGGTCGGACGCCTTCGTCCGACCAGGACGGACGAGGGCGTCCATCCTACAAAGGCACCAATTGGTATCGCTTCCAGCAACAGGATTCATGCGGTGATCATCGACAAGACCCATCGAACATGGATCGTGGTGACGGGCCTGTTGTTCGTCGTCTCGACTGGGCTGTATTATTGGTACGCTCGAACATCGCCCGACGGACCCAGCGGAGCAAGCTGGCAGGGCGTGTGGTTCGGCATCGCCGGTTCGGCGCTGATGTTGTTTGCGGGATTATTGCCGGTCAGGAAAAAGTTTCCGCGCCTCCGCATCGGGTCGGCTCAGACGTGGTTGAAGGGGCACATTTGGTTGGGGCTGCTCAGCGTGCCGCTGATTTTTTATCACGCCGGCTTTCACTGGGGCGGTTTGCTCGAGCAGGTTTTGTTGGCGCTGGTGTTGACCATCACGGCCACCGGCGTACTCGGCTTGGTCCTGCAGCATAAGCTGCCGCGTTCAATCAAAATGACCGTGCCGCTGGAGGCGATTTACGACCAAGTTCCGCACGTCTGCATGCGACTGACGGCCGCGTCGGACGAAATCGTACAGACGGCCTGCAAGTCGTACTTATCCGCGTCGAGTGACACACCGCGAGCCGACGACGGCCGCCCGTTGTGGGAATTCTACAGCAGCAGCGTGCGGCCGTATCTGGCGCCCGCGCCGCCGCGGCACTCGCCTCTGCACGACGAGGGACGGGCCGAGGCACTGTTCGCGCGCGTCCGCGGCATGCTGCCCGCGAAACTGCACGGCGAGCTTGACAAGCTGCTGCCGATATGTGAAGAACGACGGCAGTTGGCTGCTCAAGTGCGCCTGCATCATTGGCTGCACGGCTGGTTGTTCATTCATCTCCCGCTGTCGTTGGCGCTGTTAGTACTGACGATCGCCCACGTGTTGATGTCATTCGTAATTTACTAGCGATGTCCCCAAAGTAGCCGAACTCGTGAGAGTTCGGTAGAGTTCGCAAGCATTCGCCAGGGAACGGACTCCGCTGTGCCCCTGAAGTCTCACGACTTCGGCTACTGGGACGGCGCAATGTCCAATGTCTCACGACTTCGGCTACGTGGGGTCGTCGTGATAAGTGCGCACAAGGCCGCTGTCGCGCAGGCGCGAATAGATGCGCCAAAAGAGATCCCAGTAGTTGTCCTGAAACGGCGTCAAATCGGGATAGCCAGGCACCAGGCAGCCGGTGAATTTGTAGTCCGCGAAATGATCCGGTTCCACGAGACGTGCCCGCTCGGGATTTCGCGCAATGTATTCGGCAACATTTTCAAATGCCGCGCGCTCTCGTTGATCCTCGCTCAGCACATGGTCGTAGGGTTGCTGCTGGAGCTCAGCGCCGAGTTTCTCCAAAACATGATTCAACTGTGCGCGAAAGAACTTTACCGCGTTCTGTTGATCGCTGCTTTCCAATATCCCCACCCACAACAGATGAATGTGGTCCGGCATGCAGCAGTAGATCGGACAGCAAATTCCGTAACGGAACATCGTGTGAGTCAGTATTTCGCGGAATTTGTAGTAGAAAATCGGGATCAGCCATCCTGTCGCGCGATCCTGCATGGACAGCGACCAGTGTACATACGCTTGCCCTCGATAGTACTCGCGCGGCAATCGCTTCAAGTGATCGTGGGCCGTGTGGTGGTCGTCATTAGTCATTGCGAAAGCCCTCATTCAGCCTCGAAGGCGACCTCCCGGATACGAATGACAGCGCCACAGTATACACTCACCAATTACAATTCTCAAAGACAATGACGCTCGATCACGGCTGCGTGAGTTTGTAGCCAAACTCGCCGTAGCCTAATTCCGAACGCCCGTTAGCCGAATTCGCGGTAGCCGAACTCGCGGTAGCCGAACTCGCGGTAGCCGAACTCGCGGTAGCCGAACTCGTGAGAGTTCGGGTTGTGCGAAACTGACGCGATGCCCGAAGTCTCACGACTTCGGCTACAAGGGGCGGGCGATTCGCGGCCGAACTCGCGGTAGCCGAACTCGTGAGAGTTCGGATTGTGCGAAACTGACGCGATGCCCGAAGTCTCACGACTTCGGCTACAAGGGGCGGGCGATTCGCGGCCTATTCAATTTCGAGTATACTTGTCAACGCATGACGATCACTGCGGCCTGCTGACGATTGGCAACGAATGCAAGAACGCCCCACGCACCCGACGATCGCGGCTCGTTGCGATATCGACAGTCCGCAGCGGTCGGAATCGTCGCTGCGCCGTTGGCGGCGACTGATCACGTGGACGTCCGTGCCGCTGGCACTTCTGTTCTTGGGCTACTTCGAGGTTGTTCGAGATCACAAAGTGTATCGCGCCGGGCCGCTGTCGACGCTGCACGAAAATGCCAAGACGCAGTCCCATACGTTGTTGAAAGATGACTGCCGCGGCTGTCACTCGCAAGTCGGTCAGCCGGCCTTGCGCGTATTCACATTCAACGACGCGGCGCGCTCGGTGCTCGACAAGGACTGCCGCAAGTGTCACGAAAAGCGGCAATCGCACGACCATAATGAGCTGATGATCACCGGCAGCGTGCGCGACTGTGTGATGTGCCATCGCGAGCATCGTGGCAAGTCACAGTTGTCGCAAGTCGCGGTCGCCCTGTGTGCGGAATGTCACACTGATTTAAAGACCAGCACGGGCGTGAACAACTTCGCCCGAAACATTCCGTCCTGGGAGGAGCACGCTGAGTTTGCCGCGTTCCGGCCGATCTCGCCGGGTGATTGGAACACCGAGCTGCCCGGCCCCGACCATCTGATTCATAAGCTGGCCGAGCACATCGGCGGACAGTGGCGAGACAAGGCACACTTGCGGTTCAATCATCACGTACACCTGCCGCCTGAGGGAATTCTGACGCCCTGGGACTATAAGAAGGGGACACCGGAAGGCAGTGCGGCGGCCGAGGTAGGATCGTACCGCAAACTGCTGAAGTGTGAAACGTGTCACGCGACCGACGAGGGGGGCGTGTACATGCAGCCGATTAGTTTCGAGCGGCATTGCCAGGAGTGCCATCCGCTCGTTTTCAGCCAGCGATTGCATCGCCAAGGCGGGCCGCTGCCGCACGGTATTGAATTTCAGTCGGTCGTCCGAGATGCGCGCGATCGGTTCCGTGACGACCAACAACAGTTTCCGGCCGGCGGCAGTGGCCCCCAGAGCGATGCGCCCCGTTTGCCCAGCAAGCCGTCGAAATCCGAAAGGGCGTCAAATTTGGATGCGGCCGAAGCGGCTGTCGGGCGGAGGAACGCCGAAGGGAACGTGCTGCGCAACGTCAAACAAGGCTGTGCCTACTGCCACGATTTCGAGCCGTACCCGGAGGATGCAGTCGGCGAATTCGAAGTCCGGGTCATTCCGCCTGAGCTGCCGTCGCGCTGGATGCCTCACAGCCGCTTCCGTCACGACAGGCATCACGAGTATGCTTGTGTTATCTGTCACAATCCCGACCACCTGCAGGACAACGGCCAACTGGTGATGGCCACCAACGCGGCGTCGGAGAAGGAACGCACACTACACAGCACCGACACGGGCGACATTTTGATGCCGTCGATCGGGGTCTGTCACAAGTGTCACGGGACCCAGAGCGGCCCGCAACGCTGGCCGGTCGAAGCCCGTTCGGATTGCGTGGAGTGCCATTATTATCATCCCAAAGAATTTAAACCGTTCTAATTCTATTCACGTGCAGAGACAGTTTGCCTGAAGCTATAATTGGTGAAATACTGCGGTACCAATCACTGGTCGAGCGGCGGGGATTTCACATGTACCGGATCATTGCTTCGTTTGCGGTTTTGGCCGGCTTGAGCGCGGCGGTGTGGATGGTTTGCCGAGCGGCGCTGGCCGCTCCGCCGATTCCAGCGGCGGCCACCATCGTCGCGGACACTGCGGCATCGTCCGATCCGTTGGCTTCGCTGCACGACGGCAAGTACCAGTTCACGGGCACGCTGTCGTGCTCGGCGGCCGCTTGCCACGGCAGCGTCGTGCCCGACAATCGTGCGAGCCAATATCGCACCATCGCCCGCAACGAGTATTACGTGTGGTTCGACCAAGACCCGCATACGCGCGCCGGCGTCACGCTGTACAGTGCGCGCACGGAAGGCATTCTAGAACGGCTGGGCTGGACGCGGACCCACGAAAAGTATCAAGTCTGTTTGGACTGCCACAGCCCAACGGCCAAGGTGGACGCTGACTCGACCTCGTTCGTTTCGCTCGAAGGCGTAGGTTGTGAATCGTGTCACGGACCGGCCGAGCAATGGCGCGGTGAACACTATCGCAACCGATCCACCGCTTTGTCGCATGGCATGATCGACACGAAGAAGTTGCTGGTGCGCGGCCGCCTGTGCGCCGATTGCCACGTCGGCAGCCCCAATCGCGAAGTGAATCACGACCTGATCGCCGCCGGCCATCCGATGCTGAAGTTTGAACTCTCCGCCTACATGGACATGCTGCCCAAACATTGGAACGACGCGGCCGAGCGCCGTCAACATCAGGACTTCGAGGTGCAGCTTTGGGCCGCCGGACAAATCGCCTCGGCCGACGCGGCTTTATCCGTGCTCGAAGTTCGCGCGAAGCGCGTAAGTGAAAACAGTCCCGATGCCGTCTGGCCTGAATTCGCCGAATACGACTGTTACGCCTGTCATCATGGCCTGACCGCTCCCAGTTGGCGCCAAACCCGCGGCTTTGCCGGCCGCGCGCCCGGCATGACACCGTGGGGCAGTTGGTACTTTTCCATGGCCGAGCGTCTAGGCGACGGTGCTGAACTGAATTCCGCGCTGACGAATCTCCGCGCCGTCATGCAAGCCAGCACCCAACCAGACCACGCCGCCATCAGCCAACACGCCACTGCCGCGCGACAAGCGTTGGCGACGTGGATGACATCCGCCGCCAGCGGCGACGGCCTCAACGTGCATCGTAACGACGTCGGTCAACTGCTCTCCGCCATCGCGGCCGAGAAAGGCGGCGACGAAATTGAGGCGTCCGATGCCGTGCAAAATTGGGATGTTGCGACGCAAGTTTACCTGACACTGGTTGCCCTGAATCAAGCACATCTAAACGAACTGGAAAAGGCCGGCAAGAATCCAGCGGCGGCCGACCAGGATTTGACGAAAGCCATCGCGGCCCTGCGAGACCTCCTTGAATTCTCCGCGGAATCCGATAAGCAAGACGGTAAGCCTGAATGGTACGACAGCCCTAAGGATTTCACCGGCACTACGGGCAATCCCACCGATTCGTCCTTGCCGCGAGAATCGTTCCGCACGCAATTGCTACAAATGATGCCACGACTACAAGAGCGATGGGAGTAACAAGATGCACATCAACGCCAATCGACTGCCCATTGTCATATTAATCGCAGCGGCTTGCGGTGCGATGATTGCATGGCCAAATGCCGCTGCATTTGCTCAGCCTGCTGCTAATGACCCGCCGCCGGAGTATTTGGGCGCAGCCCGCTGCGATGGTTGTCATAAGGCGCCAACCCAACTCTATATAGACCAAGGCGCGACGGACTTTGTGTCGCTCACGGAATCTAAGAATTGGTTCGACCATGACAAGCATGCCAAAGCCTACAAGCTGGTCGTCGAAAGCGACTTGGGCCGGCGTATGTGCACGACGCTTGGCATCGACTTGAATGAACCGGAGAAAAGTCCTGACAACGCGAAGCAGGCTCAGCAGTGTCTGAGTTGCCACAGCGGCTGGACTCAGGACGTGAAACCGCCGCCCACGTTCAAGGCCGGCGTGACTTGTGAATCGTGCCACGGTGCCAGTTCCAAGTGGGACTTGCCGCACAGCCGCGTTGATTGGCGCAAGAAGTCGCCGGCCGAGAAGGGCGCCTTGGGGATGATCGAAGTGCGCGATCCGGTGCGCCGCGCTCAACAGTGCTTTTCGTGTCACATCGGTAACGTTGAGGAAGGCAAGGTTGTCACGCACGAGATGTACGCCGCCGGCCATCCACCGTTGCCCAGCATCGAGATCGAATCATTTGCGCGGCAGATGCCCCTGCACTGGCGATATCTGAGTGAGAAGCCGGACTTCCAGTTCCGCAAAGAATTTATCGAGCAAAACTTCAAACATCTTGCCGGCTTGAATGACAGCGATCCTTATAATTTAAAAACCGTATTGTATCGTACTCAGGCCGTTGTCATTTCCGGCGTCGTGGCCATGCGCGAGTCGGCCGAGTTGTTTGCCGCGCAGAGCGGACAGGCCAAGGGCTGGCCGGAATTTGCCGCCTTCGATTGTTATGCTTGCCACCATGATTTAAAGGTGCCAAGCTGGCGGCAAGAACGCGGTTACCCGGGAAAACCCGGCCGGCCGACGATGCCGTACTGGCCTTCCGCGCTGGTTAAACTCGGTATCCTGCAGGTTTCCAAGGACAGAGCAGAGTACGACGCGCGAGCCAAAGATATGAGTGATAAGTTGGCCGAACTGCATTCGGCCATAAGTGCCCGGCCATTTGGCGACACCGGGAAGATTCAGACCGCGTCGGCGAACTTGATCGCGTTATTAGACACGTTGGCCAGTGAACTGTCGGCCAGCCGTTTTGACCAAAAGGCCGCCAAAAAGTCAGTGCTATTTCTCCTTCAGTCCTCCGACAACAAACATCTCGACCGCGATTCCGCGAGGCAAATCGCGTGGGCCATCGATGTCATCTATGCGGACCTGAATCCCAAGCCATCAGCCGAAGCGGAGATCAAGAAAGTTCTCGACGAGTTGCGAGGTCAGCTTCGGCTGGAACTTCCCGCCGGCCCGATTAGCAACATCTCCAACGAACTGCCGGACTCGCTGCGCAACATCGCAGAGTTCAAATCCGGAGATTTTGCACTCAAGCTACAACGCTTGCGCGAATTGCTGGCCAAGCAGTAACCGGCTCCATCAGGTTCGTAAAGGACGGAACGGGAGAATGATGGGCAAGCCGTGCGTGGTTAGTCTTGCTCACCTACGTGTCGTCGACGTGGGCATCGTGTAACCGCTTTCCGCGGCCAGTTGGCGAGTTTACAATTGCACTGTGTGCGACTTGCCGGAGGATTGTTTTATGCCAGTGCGTGATTGGACGCGCGTTGAAGCCGGGATCTTCCATGATTTTCATGTCACCTGGATTCCGGAAATCAAGAAGACGCTCAACGGTGGATTGCTGCCGGAAGGCTACTATGCGTTGGCCGAGCAGCACGCCGGCCGCGCGATTGCGGATGTGCTGACGTTGCATGCCAGTCCGGCGGACGTCGAGCCACTGCCGCCGCTGCCGGCCAGCGGCGGCATCGCTCTGGCGGAGGCGCCGCCTAAAGTACGCCGCACACAAACCGTCGAGCAGGCCGCACTCACCCGCCGGCGCAGTTTGGCGATTCGCCACGTCAGCGGGCATCGGTTGGTGGCCCTGATCGAAATCGTCTCACCGGCGAACAAGGATCGGTCTCAGCACGTGGAAGAGTTCGCCGCGAAGGTTGCTTCGGCATTGAATGTCGGCGTGCACGTGTTGCTGGTGGATTTACATCCACCCGGTGCTCACGATCCTCAGGGTATCCACGGCATCATGCTGCAGCAGTTCGACCAGTACGACACGACGTACGACTTACCGGCCGACGAGCCGCTGACGCTGGCCAGTTACGTCGCCGGGCCGCGCGTCGAAATCTATCTGGAGCACTTCGCCGTCGGCGCTGCACTACCCGACATGCCGCTGTTTTTGCGGCCCGACCGCTACGTGAACGTGCCGTTGGAGACCACCTCCGAGGCCGCGTATCAGGGGCTGCCAGCAATCTGGCGCGACGTTCTAGACGCTTAGCCGCCGCGGTCAAGTATCTCCGACGATGACAGCGAAAATAAAGAACAAGAGTCCCAAGCTGCCAATCCCGCCAAGAACGATGCCAACAACGCAGCGTCCCATGCCGCTGAGGCGCGGGTTCTTCTGGATTTGAATGATCCCAAGGATCGCCAGAATGAAAGCTATCGGTCCGAGCGGACAGCACACCAGCGAAAACAGACCCAGGTACCCGGCGGCAATGGCAAACGGCGAGTGGCCGATGGGCAAGATCCAACGCAACATCGCGTCGTCGCTGGACAAGGAAGCACGCGTTTGCGACTGGTACGTAGGCGCCGTGTAGGGATTTGCTTGTGGAGGCGGGACACCCCAGCTCGCCGGTGCCGATTGGCCAGGCGATCCGAACGGATTTGACGTCTGCGGCACTGTCGCGGGGTGCGAAAGATCTTCCCAAGGATCACCCAGTCCACCGCCCAACAGCGGCTCTGGTTCACTCGGCTCGTTGCTGTCGGGAACTTGAACGATGGCCTGACACTGTGGGCACTTGCCGCTCTTGCCCGCGTGTTGGTCCGATGTGCGAATCTGCCGGTTGCATTTGGGACAGTGAAACTCGATGGCCATTCCGGCAGTCTATCCGCACTTCATTTCGTGTGCAACTTCAGCATGATAGGCGAGCGTTCATTGGCGCCGGCTGTAATCAAGAACCTTAAATGGTTGGTACCGGGCATTCTGCGACGCATCGGACAGTGGGAGGTATAGGTCTGGGTCGCGCGGATTGTCGCTGACTTTCCAGACCTGACTGTTGCGCAGGTACATCTTCCACTGTTCGTCACGGTTCAGCGGCCGGGCGCCGACGCGGCCGAAGACGGCGATTTGGTTGCCGGATTCGTCCACGGCGCGGTCGCGGTCGACGCCTTTGGAAATCGCTAGCGCTTCACCTTCTTCAGGCAGCTTGTACGTGGCGATCAGTTGCGGCGTTGGACGCGGGCTGAAGCCGGCGCTGCCGGGGGTTTCGGCCGACGTGAGCTGAATCACTCGCAAGCCGTTTTTCCCGTCGGCCACGTAGGCGAACTCGCTCGTGTAAGTGATACCCAACTTCACGTCGTGCGCCTCGTTCATGCAGCCCTCAGCGTCGTACACCTGGTCGATGAACGGCTTTTCTGGGTTAGTAATGTCCAGGATCACGAGCCCTTCGTGCCCGGCGGCGACATATGCATAAGTACGAGCCAGGTAAATATTGTTGGCCTCTTCCAAATGCAAACCGGTGACCGGTTTGGGGTCGTGAAGCTGCGTGATGTCCAGCACCTTGATGCCCTCTTCATCGCACACATAGGCATAGCGGAACTGTGCCTGGACCGCCTTCGGATGGTGCAGCGCGGGTTCACCTAATACCGCCGTGACGACCGGGTTCTTCGGATCATCGACCGAGACCACGACCAAACCCACGTCGCAGCAAATGTAAGCGTACGTGCCGATGATCGTGATGCTCTTAGCGCCGCAAAGCAGACCGTTGGGGTTAAACGTCACGTCGCGCGATAGATAATTGTTCAATGGATTTCCGTCCAATAGTGTCGCGGCACCGACCAGAATTAAGCCTTCGTACTTGTCCACGACGTAAATGTAGCCGTACATCGGGTGAATCGTCTGTTCGCTGTTCTCGGCAAACTGCTGCCGCGTCGGATCGGGCGCGATCGTCGTGGGCGCGGCGACGGCCGTGGCGTATTGCGTGTAGACGTAGAATCTCTGGCCCAAGGGCGAGACGGGCGCGGTGGTGATGCGCTCGGAGAATGCTTTGTCGTCGATGAAGGCAATGTCGAACACGCGCAGGCCGCCTTCGCCGCAGGCTGCGTACAGATACTCGCCGCGATGCTGCAGGCTGTGAATCTCGGGCTTGCGGAAGCGGCGCGTCAGGTTCTCGCTGATGTCGATGCCGGGATGCTCGTGCGCGTGTTTCAGGATGCGTTCGTGCTCCACGTGCTTCTTGTAGTAATCCGGGAAAGCCAGCCGATGCAGGTTGCTGCCGATCACGGCTTGCGGTTCGTCGCGTTCAGTGACGACCACGCCCTCGAAGCCGTGCTCGCCGGCCGCGACCCAGCAGTACTGGCCGATGAAGTTCACATAGTTCGTGCCCTGCATCAGCAACTGGGCCATGATGGCGTTGTTGTCGTTGTTCTTCGAAACGTGACAGTCGGTGCACATCTTCGTTTCGCTGACGCCGGGCGGGTATTGGCCGTTCACCAGGGCCACATCGGTGGCACCCCGCACAGTATGCGGCACGTTGGTGCTGAAGGCGATGCCGCTCATGCCGGCGCCGGAAATGGTTTGCTGCTGCACATAGATCGACTCGCGGTTCTGGTTGTACGAGCCGACGTGAACGGCGCATGACGAACGGGCCGGCCCGATGCGGTTGTTCGTGGCGTTACCGTCCCTGGCCAGCATGTACACGTCGTCGCGTAATGTTTGGAAGTTGTACGAGACGTAATTGCGCGACACGTCGCCCTCGTTGTGCAGACTGGGCATCTTCTTGTTGGCCCGCTGCGGCAAGTGGCAACCGAAACAGCTTGGATTCCAAGACGAGTGGCAGGCGATGCAGCTCATCTTCTCATTTTGGTGCGCACATTCGCCCGGGTTTGGATTGCCGCCCCACTCCATCTTCGTCGACAACTGATCCTTGACGAACCGCACGGTCTTGGCCATGTGCGATTTCTCGTTGTAGTGTTCGCTGCCCGGCGTAATCGTGTCGATCGTCTGCACGACTTCCCACCACTGATCCGGCTCGACCATCGACCGCTGGATCAGCCGGTTGCCGATCAGCTCGAATCGCAACTGGTTAAACGGTGTGCGCAGAGCCAGCAGGTTGGTGCCCACCTGGAATCGCTTACCGTCGGCTGATACATATTCCGGCGCTGCCGGGCCGCTGGTGGGCATGCGGCGCTGGTTTCGAATCGACTCACGAACGCTGAGGAACGGTGTCCCGTGACAGTCGATGCACTGAATTTCGATCGCGGCCCGTACTTCGCCGTATAGCTTTGTGTTGCCGTGGTTGTCTTGGTTGAAATGACAGTCAATGCAGTGCATTCCCTTTTCCAAATGAATGTCCATCAAGTGCACGGGGACGCCCTCGCGCTGTTTGCCGCAGCGGCGTTCGGCTTGGTCGGGCGGCACCATGGCGGCCATCAGGTTTTCGGTGGTTGGCTCGTGGAGCACTTGCCCTTTGTAGTCAAGCATTTGGCCAGCGCGGTCCTTCTTGAACACGGCGCGGAACACCCAGCCGTGCCCGTGGAAGTCTGCGAACTGCGTGTGCCGGGCGGAAGAATTCAAATCCCGCACGTTGGCCAGAAACTCGGGGTCCGACCACAGGCCGCGCGCCGCCGCTTCGTCGGGATTCGACATCTGCGACTGGACCATCTCTTCGGCGGTCGGATATTTCTGCTGCCGCGGATACATCAATTCGCCGTCGGTCTCGTTGTCCCACCACATGAAGCCGAGGTAACTGTTCAACACGTTCGTGCCCGGATGCATGTGGCAAACCATGCACTGGCTGGTTGGAATCGACCGGGTGAATTTGTGTTCGATCGGATGGCCCGGCTCGTTTTTCGGAATCATCGGGTCGGCCGAGTGGCTTAACCCCATGTGACCGAACTTGGCGTACGGGCCTGAGTGCACGGTCGAACGGTCGTTGGCGTAGACAACGTGACACGCCGTGCAACCGCTGGAACGAAAGTCGCCGGGATGATCGTTCGTGCCGAGGAAGTTTAGCGTCGGGTCGAGCAGCCGTGTCTTCTGCAGGCCAATGAATACCGGGTCGGTGCGGTTGACGGTGCCCAAGCCGCGGTCGCTCAAGCGAGTGCGCGGGCGGCCGGGCTCTTCGAGCCGCTCGGGGATGCCGACTTCCACGCGAAAGCGGCCGCCGCGTTCAAAAATGCGCAGCACGTTGCCCGGCTGGGTCACTTCGAAACGCGGCAGGGGATCTAAAAACGGCAGCACGCCTTTGGCCATCTCGTCCGACGTCGGCGGCGGCACGGTCTGCATCCGCTGCGGCACGCCGTTCATACTGTAGCTTTCGCCGTAGCGCGACCACTTCAGCGGCACCGAGCCGTTGTTGTACAACGCCGAGCCCCACAACATGCAGCCGTGAGTCATCATGCTCTTTTTGACGCCCAGGGTTTCGTTCGGATGGCAACTTCCGCAGCTTATGTGAGCAACCCGCAGGTCGCCGGGGTTTACGAAGCGAATAAATTCGGGGCTTTCATGGTTCAACAGCGTGTAGGAACGCACGGGGTTGGCCGAGGTCCGCCAAGCATCCGGAAACCGCGGCGCGACGTGCGCTTGATTCTTGTCAAACGCATCAGGATTGCCGCCGTGACAGTCACAGCATCCTAAATGCAGCGTATCCAAACCATGCATGTCCTTGACGTTTTGATGGCACTGCACACAGCCGTAGCTCTTCGCGTGGGCCTGATCGGGCGTCTGCCGCATCAAGGCGAGGCCCGGATGGTCAGGCGGCAGTGGATAAGGATTGCTGCCCGCAGGAACCGGCTCTTGGGCGAACGTCGCCGCCGCGGCAATTAACGCGATGGTGAGCAGCGAGGCCAGCGCGCGGCATGGTGTCAGGCTGCCGTAGGTTGGGACTCTGTCCCGACGCTCTCGGATCGTCGGGACGGAGTCCCAACCTACAGTGCGGACTACAGTGCGATGGTGGGGCGAACTTCGCGACTTCATGCTCTCACTTCCTTGTTCGTGTAACGCGCAGCGTTAGTACGTGACCACGGCTTCGATGAAGCCCGCGAACAGATTGTCCGTCTTGCCGACGAGCGGATCGAATAGATTCTTAAAGCCGCGGCCCGGTACGAGCCCCGACAGGCCGGAGATCAGAAGAATATTGTTGTTATGCAGCGGCCGGTATTCGATTCCCAGGCTGGCGTCCGTGCCGATGTAATTGTGAATGCTGTTGGCGAACACGAATTGCTTGAGCACTTCGGTTTGCTCGAACCAGAGAAAGTTCACATTGCCGATCAGCTTCAGCCGCGGCGTGATGTCGCCGTCCATGCCGACGTTGATCAGGTGCAGGCCGGGATTCACAAAATTGGTTTGACCCTGGAATTTGCTCGACCGCAGATCCGGCAGCAGGCTCATGCGATTGACCAGATTCACGCCGAACAGTTTCACCGTTTGCCGCTGCCAGTAACTGAATTCGCCGCCCGCAAAATTCGGGTTATCGAAGATTGCATCGAAGCCTTCGGCCTGTCGGTCGTTGATGTTGTCGTCGCCAGAGGCATAGAAATACGACGTGCGAAATCGCACCCAGTCGCGATCGTAAGACAATTCCAACGCGCCCATCTGAGCGTTGATGCTCTGCGGCCGCCCTGCCAACGGATTTAGCGTGTCGTACCCCAGCACCCAATACAACGCATGATTCACGTTGATGCGATTGATGTGCCCGTCACCCGCCCAACCGAGATAATACGAGTCGATGCGGTGCGGCGCGAACACGCCTACGGGATCGGGCCGCACTAGGAAATCGTTGTTGTCGAATTTGAACGTGGCCTTGTCGTGGTTGTAGTGAAAGTTCAGCTCGGCCGTGTAGCCGGGCCAAATGAAGTCCTGTCGAAAATAGTTGGCGATGAACGTGTTTTGATGCCGGTCGTCGTAGCTGTTCAGCAAGCTGTTGGTGTCTTTCTCTGTTTGATCGAAGAAGATCAAGTTGAATTGATCGCGGTTGGCCAAGCGTGTGCCGAATAGCCGCACGGCGCGGTTGATGTCGCTGAAGATGAAGCCGCGAAAGTCGCTGGTAAACAACTGCGACCCGCCGCGGAACGACAAAATGTCGAAGTCCGGGCTGAGGTCTGCCAGCTTCGCCTCGACAAACCACTCTTCCAACGCGAAGTCGCCGCGATAACGTGTTGTGCCTTGCGTGACGTCGGGCCGCACCACGCCCAGTTCGTTCACGTCCAGATAATTCAAGTTGATGATCGGCGTGATCTTCACGCGCCAATCGGGTTGTTTGAAGCCGGCATCGCCGTGGAACAGATCGAACGAAACGATGGAATTATTGACAATCAAATACTGATTCGGGTCGCCGAAAAATTCTTCTTGGAATGGGTCAACAGTGCTTTCAAAGGGCGTGGTCGGCGTCGGGACTTGACGCGGTTCAAAGAGCGTCAAGTTGGTCACCGTCACATTCAAGAAAGTGTGCTGGCCAATGATCGGGTAGTCTCCCTTCAGCACGTTCTGCTTGAACGGATTGAGAATGTTCCCTTCGACGTACGGATAGTCGTCGAGCCGCGGATGGCCGCGTTCGTAGCGGTCCCATTCGGGAAAGCCGGCTCGCCAACGATCCTCAACGGGAACAAAGTGCGCATCCTGCTGCACTTCGCGCGGCAGAATGCCCGATCGACCAGCGAAGCCCGTCGGGCGCCCCATCGGCCATTCAATTAGTGCGTCGGGTTCAAACAGCGGCGGCTCGGCAGTCGAAAAAGGTGAATCGTCAGGCGCGCGCAAAAACGGCGGCCGCACCTCTTGCGGTGAGTCGGGGTCATCGGCAAACGGCGAGGGCAGCGGCGCGTCTTGGAGCGCGTATTCATCAGCGACGGCTACGCCGAACTCGTCTGCTGTGCCGTACTCTTCATTCGACGTGATCGTCAACTGATAGCTAGCCGGCTGCACCGCGTAGTGTGAACGCTGGCGGATGGGCTGCCGATTATCCGGCCAGACCAATTGATCGAATGCATTCGGCAACGATGATCGAGGTGCCGTTGCGTAGTGATCCGCCGCCACATCGATGTCAGGCAACCGCTTAAGTTTCGCCGTTGTTACCTCCGAAATTGACTCGCTACGGTACTTCAGCCGATCAGGTTCGCTCCAATTTGGCGCGGTCTCAGGGAATTGGCGGAACTGATTCGGGCCCGTTGCGTCCAAAGCCGCAGCGCTCGGTCCATAGTGACCGTCGTACGGGTGTTGGCCGAGGATTTGGCCAGTCGCCAAGAATTGTGCGAACGCCAGACAAATCACGATGCAGATTCGCGGCGCGGAACTGTCGATGCGGCCGACTTTACGACCAGTGCGGATGTTCCCGCAACGAGGTTCGGCTTTTGGCTGGCTACGCACGGTTTACGCCGCTCATTGCGAGGTTTTTTCGGCCCGGTGGACCCAGGCTGGCCCGGCTTCATTAACGGTGACACTTCTGGCGGTGTTATCTGTCCGGCAGACTTTAGGGGTTGTATCGGTCATTCCGCGGATTCCAATAAAACCATTCCTGACGATTTGCGCGGCCGAAGATGAAAAGGCCGTGGAGTTTGGACGTTTGCGTCAATCGAGCCAAGAAATCGCACCCACGTGAATCCTTAGAAACTTGAACGCATCTGCTAGGATAGGTAATATAGGAAATCTGAAGGCGGGTTTACGATTCGATGCGTGTAGCTTGAGCCCATCGACCCGAGCGACATCGAACCGCGAATGGATCGGGTCAATGGACCCAGGCACGAATGACGCTTCCGAGGGATTCAGGCTCATGAGAATACGTAGACGCCGACCACAGCGGAGCAACCGCAAGAATCGCAGGCTACACCTGGAGGCGCTAGAATCCCGCATGATGCTTGCCGCATCCGACCTGATCCCGCTCAGCGGCGACTGGGACGGCATCGGCGCCACTTCGGTTGGATTGTATGACTCGCAGGCCGGCGAGTTCTATTTGCGGCAGCAGAATACGCCCGGCTTCCCCACCGCCGCGTTCAAATTTGGTTCACAGAATGCGACGTCGCTGCCTGTCGTCGGCGATTGGGACGGAAACGGCACAGAGACCATCGGCTTGTACGATCCGCTGACAGGCGCGTTTTCCCTGCGTAACAGCAATCGCGAAGGAGCCGCTGACATTACATTCAACGTCAGCCCCGTGATCGCTGGTGCCCAGCCCATCGCCGGCGATTGGAACGGCGATGGCCGCGACACGGTCGGCCTGTACGATCCCGCGAACGGCACGATCTATTTGAAGCTTGATCACCAGTCCGGCTTGCCCGATCAAGTGTTTTCATTTTGGCCCAGCAGTTCGCTGCGCGCGGCCATTCCCGGTGCGACGTTGACGACCGGCTGGTCCGCGATCAGCGGTGACTGGAATGGCGACGGACAAGATGGTCTCGGCCTATACAACTCCGAAAGCGGATTCTTCTATGTGAAGAGCGATTTGAATTCCAGCGCGATGGATATCGTGGCGTTTGGACCAGCCAACAATGCCGCACGTGCAGTCGCGGGAGACTGGGACGGCGATCGCGACGACTCGATCGGCTACTACGACGTGGTGGGCGGCACGTTTACCGTCAAGAACAGTTTGAATTCAGGTGTTGCGGACACGGTGGGCTACGTCGTGCCGTCGATGAACAAGGTGGCGGCCGTTCCGACTTTCAACACCGTCGCGCCGTTTGACCCGCCGCAACTAATGCCGGTCGCGTCGATACCTGCCGGCGACAACGCGGGCTCGCGAGGCGTCCCCGCCGCCGACAACCCTTGGCATAATGCCGCATCCGCCAATGACGTTGACGGTAGTGGGCTGGTCACCGTGCTGGACGTGTTTCAGTTGATCGGCGAATTGCGCGTGGGCGGCACGAGAACGCTGCCTGCGACAGCACCATCGGACAATCGTCTGTTCGTCGACGTCAACAACGACTTCCAGCTTTCGGCGCTCGACGTGTTTGTCGTCATTGGCACGCTCCGGTCGGGCATCACGACTAGCGGCCAAACGACTCAGAATCAGGCGGCGGGTGAAAGCGCGGTGACATTCGTCAACACGCTCGACTTGCCGACGGGCGAAGGTGGCGCGGGAACCATCATTACCGCGCCGGAGGTTGACACCTTACTGCGGCGCGCGTCCGCCGCGTCGTCTACGAAAGACGCAATAATTGCCATCGTTGATCGCGGCGGCCGAATCTTGGGAGTCCGCGTTGAACAGGATGTGTTGGACTTGTACGACAGCGTTGGAAATGGCGGCAACGGAAATGGCATGATCGACCCGGGGAGCAGCGAGGAAGCCAAGCTGGTATTCGCCATCGACGGCGCTGTGGCCAAGGCGCGCACCGCAGCTTTTTTTGCGAATGGAGATGGCAACGGCGAAGTGGGACCGCTGACTTCGCGAACGATTCGCTTCATCAGCCAATCGACGATCACGCAGCGCGAAGTGGAATCCAACCCCAGCATCCAAGATCCAAACTCCACCATCCGCGGGCCGGGCTTTGTCGCACCGATTGGACTCGGCGGCCACTTTCCGCCTGGTGTAAAATTCACGCCACCGGTCGACTTGTTCGCAATCGAGCACCAGAGTCGCGATAGCATCGTTCATCCCGGGTTCGACAGTATTAAAGGAACAGCCGACGACGACTTGTTGCCAACTCGCTTCAACGTACCTCCCGCGTTCGTTCCGATGGACAAAACAATTGAGCCACCGGAATCGTACGGATTCACGTCCAAGCGGATGGTCAACGCGCAGTCACGAGGCATTGCCACGCTTCCGGGCGGACTGCCGATTTACAAGCCCAGCGTCAAGAACCGTTTGCCGGTGCTCGTGGGCGGCATCGGTGTCTTCTTCCCTGGCCCCAACGGTTATGCGACCTTCGAACAAGGTTTTACGCCGGCAGGTCCTGTCCCCCGACCAGAAGACGTTTTTAGATTGGAAGCTCAACGTCTGAATGCACCAAAGGTGCTTGAGTCGGAGTGGATTGCGTTCGCGGCACTGGGCGGCAGTTCGGGCGCGGCTCGACAGATCGGCACGGATACAACGGTCGGCACGCTCGGCGGCATTCCGCGCCTGCCGCAGTTCGATCTACCGTTCGGCCGCATCGACTTGGTTGGGATTACGCTAGAGGTCTATGGTCCACATCCAACGGCACAGCGGCCGCAGCAAGGCATCGCGACGCTGCTGCAAGTCGGCGCTGGTGTTGGCCAAGGCGCGGTCAGCGGCGCAAATCAGGTCGTCGACCCCGGTCCGGACATGGACCCGACTATGACTGCGGACAACATCCTGTTCCGAGAGGGCAAGTCCGTGCCCGATGGCTGGCTCGTGCTGCCTCACGATAGCGTCAATCCGGCTCCGGCCGATGGCGGTTTGACTGCGGCCGAAGTGGAAAGGATTGTCAACCAAGGCATTGCCGAAGCCAATCTGGTGCGAGCGGCGATTCGACTTCAGCTCCCCGGTGGAACACCTGGTGCGAGAACTGGCATGATCTTCTCCGTGGCCGACAAGGACGGCAATGTGTTGGGCTTGTTCCGCATGCCGGATGCCACGATTTTCTCGATCGACGTTTCCGTCGCGAAGGCCCGTAACACGGCGTACCATGCCGACCCGGATGCGATCTTGGACATCGACCGCATCGACGATAACGGCGATGGCACCCCCGATGCAAACGTTCCGGCCGGTACAGCGTTAACCAATCGCACATACCGTTTTTTGGCCGAGCCGCGTTTCCCAGCCGGGATCGACGGTACGCGCCCCGGTGCGTTTTCGAGCTTGCTGGATGTGGGTATCAACCCGCTGACGGCGGAGAACACTGGGCCGGCGCTACCGGCGTCTATGTATAGTCGTCCACGCATCGCGGGTGTTGACCCTGGTGCCAGTGTATTGCTCTTCGACGCTTTTAATCCGGGACGGAACTTCCGCGATCCCGGCGACCCAGTGAATGAAGCTCGCAATCAAAACGGCATCGTGTTCTTCCCAGGCAGCACGCCGCTGTATAAAGACAAGCCCGTCGTTGGCGGCAAGATTATCGTGGGCGGGTTCGGCGTCAGCGGCGACGGCGTCGATCAAGACGACGTGGTGACGTTTGCCGGTTCGGCCGGCTTCCAAACACCAGCACACCTACGCGCCGACCAGTTCTTTGTCCGTGGCGTTCGCTTACCGTTCCAGAAGTTCCTGCGTAATCCTCATGCCTAACCCATGTAGGACGGATTGCCAATCCGTCCGCAGCACGAGTCTCCAGCGCGAGGGACGGATTGCCAATCCGTCCGCACCACGAGTCTCCAGCGCGAGGGACGGATTGGCAATCCGTCCTACTAACGGACATTTGTAAACTCGATCCACAAAGCAATGTTCAATAGAGGAGTCAAGGACGATGTACTCTCAATTCAAGGATGAACTCCGATGGTTCGCATACACGGTGGCGCTCGCCACACTCGCGGCTGTTGCCGGCGTAGAGCCGCATTGTAAAGCCAACGACGATTGTTGCATCGATCACTGTCAGTCGTGCTGTGGCAGTCAAGACTGCTGCTGCGAGTGCGAGCAATGTCGAGCCTGCCGCCGAGTGGCAGACGCTTGGTGGCGCTTCAGCGACCCGCATGCCGTGGCCCGTTACGCGATCCCATCGAACACGCGACATTACACGGGCGGTTACGTCGGCGGCGGTACGGTGCTGCCGGGCGAAGCCCGTTACGACAACGAAGGCACGTGGGGTTGGGACTATTCCGGCCTGTTGCCGAAGCGCACTTGGCTCAATTGGTCTCACGGCCGTCGCTACCAAGGCGGCAGCGGTGCCTACAAATCCGACGGCCCTAAGCTGAAGCTGCATCACTAAAATTCGGGTGGCTGGGGTCGAGTCTTCGAGCCCCCGGATGCCTGTTTTGCTGGGGGCTC
>JBGTKH010000176.1:0-3598 GCA_041744735.1 Pirellulaceae bacterium
CCGCCTCAACTACCCCGACGGCTTCGTCAGCCCCGACGGTCAGTTCCTAACCTTCGCCTACGACGACAACCGCCACCGCTGCGTCTTCTACCGAGCAAAGCTGCCGGACGTGAAATAGAATCCACGACGCGTGCGAGAAAAGTAGCCCAGATCAAGGTGCGCAACGATGAGGGCTCGCGGCAATTCGTCGATCGAATCGATGTGGTTCGGCTTGGAACCGCCTGAGCGAAGATTCTCGTACTGCTCCGCGCAGCTCATCAAGCTGGCTTCGCAGTGAGACTTCTTCGAGCTCGCGCAGCCGCGACTTCGCTCCGCTGCACGCAGCGATCCGGTCTACCTCACTCTGCAAGAGATGTCAGGAGGGAGGAGGATCAGTCGATAGTGACTTGCTCGTTGGCTGCTCGTTGAGCACGAGAAAGTCGAGATACGCCGACTCGCCGCGGTTCGCCCACTTGTTCAAAAAGGAACCTTTGTCGTCAATGGCCAGTAAAAAGTTACCGACGTTGTAGTTGTAATTACCGAACGCTAGATCGATGGCCTGAATTCCGGGAAACTTTTCGCGCAATCGACAGTAGTATGCCACCTCGACGTGTCCGATCGCGTCGAAAGCCTCCGGCAAGTTCATAGCACGGATGTGCTGCTCGTGCGCGTCGTAGAGCGATCCAAGGCCGTTTAGCCCAGCTCGCGACGGTCCCGCGCCGGGAACGACCATTCGCATAACATTCTCTTTGCTGATTTTCCCGCCGAGACTCCGGACCACGATCACAAGGAATCGACCAAGCATCGACATCTCCCACATCGCACGCGGCTGCGTGCTCAAATCGACAATCGTGTCAATGAGCTGTTCAAGCGGGAAGTCCTGGTACGCCTCGTCCACGGTCCCGATCAACTCCACTAGCGACAGTAGGACCCTTTCGTTCCGTGTCGCAACCGCCGTGCGCATTGTGTCTATGAGACAAAGAACCATTTGATTCTCGTGCTCCCAGCGTGCGACGTTCTTGAGCAGTCCCTGCAGGCCAGCGGTGAGCGTGTCGGTTTCCGGAATGTAAATGGTGACGTGGTCCTGAATCGACGCAAACGTCTTACCGGCGCGACGCTGCTCGACAATCCACCCCTGCAGCCAAATGTACCACGCTCGGTCGGCGGTGATGTCGGCGACGACGAACACGAGCGGAACGCGGAAGTTTTCCGCCAGCCGAAGGTACTTCGTCTCAAGCACGGTCTTCACGCCCTGCGAGGTAATCTTTGGCTTCTCTGTACTCTTAATCTGGATCTTCACGATTCCGCCACGCACATTTGGGTCTGCCAGCTCAGCTTCGAGGTCGATACCAAAGTCCTCATCTTGCCGGCGCGAGATCCACGCCCCCGTCTTTTCGATAAGATGCTCCACGAGGCGCTGCCCACCCGATCCGATACGCTGGCCTTCCGATCGTTTCGCCATAACGCCACCGTTACTCGCCTTAAAGCAACCGCCAGGAAGTAATGCATCCAAGGTACCGGATGCCAAAAATGCGCCAATATCCTGTCACCGAAGTGCGCTACAGTTATCCGGTGCGCCACGCGTTCCGGCCACATCGACCGAAGCGGTTTGGGAATGGCATGTTAGTTGAGTAGGTCAGGCTGTGCCTGACGCAGCTTTGCCTCCGTCAACGGCGTATCGCGACACGCTCTCTTCCAAAAGCTGTGCGGCAACCTGCATGGGGCTGACTCGGCGGCCTTCGCTGCTTAGCGTCTCGGCCAACGCGGTGAGTTGGTCCTTGGTTTCCTCGCTCATCGGCACTTTGCCTTGCAAGACCCAGCTTGGATCGCTGGGGCGGCCGGGGCGGAGGCCCTGGCTGGGTTGCAGGCGGACAGTGAGGATTTCGGCGAGGCGGGCCATGCCGAGTGCTCCGCCGCCGGTGTCCGGGACTTGGCCTTTCACTTTCGCGCCGAGTTTTTTCGCGATCATGTTCACGTTCTTAGCCATTGGTTTCACCCTCCAGCGGGAATGCGATTTCCAGGTAGTCGCGGTCGATCACAAGGCCAACGGCGCCTTGCCGCAATTCGGTCCCCATGTCCACAAGGAATGTTCTCAATTCGTTAGCTCGCTCCTCGATCAACTTCTCGGACGTGTAGCAATTGATGATCACTGGCTCGTCGAAGACCAGCGTGCTGGCTCGGTCATCGTCACGCCAGACGCCTTTCGCCTTCGGGAACGCCGTTGCGCCTCCGAACGTCGAACCCAGGAATTCAAGCGCCCGGTCGACCCACGCATCTTGATCGACTGGTTGCTCGTAGCGGTCGACGCTGGGTATGAACAACACGAGAAGCGTCGCCGCTCCCTTCTCGGCACCCAGTGTTTTCGCCAGTTCGCTCGTCATGTTCGGCGTCCTTCAGTCGCGCCCTTCGACTATCTGGATTATCGGACTTTTTGGGCTAAAAGTCAACTTTCGGGGCAAAAAGCTCCATAGCCGAGTAGGCCGGACCAAGCGAAGCGCAGTTCCGGCGCCGGCGTTTCAACGGTTTAGCAACGTCGTGTTCATCATGTTGCCGGAGCAGCGTCCCCGCGCTCCCTGATCCGGCCTACAGTGTTGAGTCGATCGTGCAGGACGGTCAGGATCTGTTCCTCACGAGGCAACGAGCTACTGCGGATGTTACGACATGCGTCATCTTCGATTACAATCGGATCGAACTTTGCGAAAGTCTCGGTCACACCACGATTCGGCAATTCTTTGACAGAGAGGACCACCATGAGTTTCACTCGCCGATGTTTTTGTTGCTTGACGCTGATGGCTGCGGTCGTGTCGCTGTCGATCGCCGGGGCGGATGGCCCGGTCGAAGTGCCGCCGAATGCGATTGAATCGCGGGAGGTTGCGCAGGAACTTGCGGTGACGGCGCAGCGGTTCATGGATTCACTCGATTCTGCGATGCAGGCGAAGTATTTGTTTCAGGATGCTCACCGAAACCGTGGGCGGACTGACCACGGGTAACAAACGCCGCATCGAACGCAACAAACCGCGCGGCGTGGCGGCCGCGGCGATGACGTATGAGCAGCGCGAGATCCTGATGAAGCTGGTGCGCGAGCACATCGGACGCATTCGCAAGGAACTGGCGGATCAAGACCTGGCCCGCATCGATCGCGCCGGCACGGACAAGATTCATTTCATCTGGGCAGGCGGACTGGAACCCGGCGAGCCGCATCATTATCTGGTTCAGGGACCGACGTTCCTGATCGAGTACGACAACACGCAGGACGGCGCCAATCACGTGCATTGCGTGTATCGCGACTTCGACAACGACTTCGGAGACGCCATGCTCGAGCATTACCACACACATCACCAGCATTGAATTCTGGCAAGGCGATGATTCCCAGAGTCGCCGTGAAGGATTGAGTCACACCCCATGCGGTACTTCATTCTTATTGCACTACTGGCCAGTAGCGTCAGCGCTGCGGAGCCCTCCGCCGTCACGATTCTGGATCTCCCCGGCTCGGGCACCGATCCGGCGATGATCGATTACGCGACGCTGCCTGTGTTGAAGGGCGAGCATGCCGTGGTCAGCCGGGCGACGCGGAATCCGAAAGGAATGAACAAGCAAAATCCATTGCCGACCGATCTGC
>JBGTKH010000177.1:0-14554 GCA_041744735.1 Pirellulaceae bacterium
TCTGGGCCTCGTCTCTCGACCCTAAGACCTCGACCCTCTATCTCGCGGCGCCCGTGGTGCGGTCCTTTGTACGGGCCTCGTAGTTCGTGCTGCCGGGGCCAGTGGGAAGGGCGCGGTTGGGGCCCAGCGCGACGCCGATCCAGCCGTCGTCGATGACGAATTGATTGATCTGCAGATCCTGCAGCCGCGGGTCTTGAGCGATCTTTTGCGGGATCAAGGGGAGCGGGCGGTTGCGCGAGAGGGCTTTGGTAAAGATGCCGCGCAGGGCGATCTGGTCGCGCAGGCCGAGCCGCTGACCGAGCAATTCGATGTAGCCGTCGCGGACCAGTTCGGCGTTGGGGCCGGAGGTTTGCGGCACAAAATAGCCGTGGACCTCGAAGTTACGCCAGTGGTTGCCGCGGCCTGCCGACAGTTCGGCGAACCTCAGCACCAGCATCACGCGATTGTCCTCGTAGCGTACGCGCACGGCTTCATGATCGGCGAATTGAACGGTGACGTTCTCGGGCAGCTCGGCGATCAGCTCGTCGTCCTCGATGCCAAACCGCTCGGCCACTTCGCGATAGAGCTGCCGCAGTTCACTGCGCCGGCCGTCCAGCTTCAACTGCTGGATTACATTGTTCATGGCCGTCTCGTGGGCCTGTACGCTCAGCAGGCTGTCGGACGGGGCCTGCGGGCGCGGCGAGTGGGCGGCCAGTTGTTCGTAACCAGCCAAGCGGTACCGCACGATCAACCGCTGGTCGGTCGTCTCCATGTCGATCGCCGTCGGGTTCAGATGCAAGCGGTCGAGCGGGTCGTAGATCTTCGTCTGAAAATCGTCTTCCGCTTGCTCCAAGCGGCGGTGCACTTCGTCGTCCAGCCGCTGGCTGGCTCGCCTGGCCAACTTGCCTTCAACCTCCGAGCGGGCCAAATGCGATTGGCTCTCGTGCTGCGACAAGGCGAACGAACGGACCAGCGAACTGATCAGCGGCAGCGAGTCGAACTGCGTGTTCAATCCGGTTAGATTCACGTTGGCGTTCGCGTCGGCTTCGCTGCGCCAGACTCGCGTACCGTGTTGGTCGATCGTCAGCAGCTTGCGGGCGCGGTATCGCGACAGGCCCTCGTTGTAGAACGTGGCGGGGCCCTTGCTGGCGGCGGTTTCCGAGGCCACGACGCCTTGGGCTTCCAATCCCATGTACAGCCGTTCGCGGTCCGGCAGCAACCGCACGAACAACCGCGTCGACGCCTCGCTGCGCCCGTGGACCCTTGCACCCAGGATGCTGTCGTTCACGTTCTCGGCCATGCGCTGTGGCCCCGGCAGCATGCGATTGATCAGTTCGCCAGAGATGGCCACGCGAACATTCGCATTGCGGTAATGTGTTTCGATGCGCCGCGCCAACTCCGCGATCGGTTTGTCGTCAGACCATTGCAGCGTGTGGCAAACGTTGGCCAGGAATTGGGCCTGCGCCGTGTCGCTCTGCCGTTCGTAGCGTTCCAGTTCGTCGAGCAGTTGCAGGTAATCGATCGGCCGGTTGAACCACACGCGCATGTGTTGGTTGAGCTGCACGAGCGACGGGTGTTGCAGGATCAGCCGCTGTGCGTCGGTCAGCTTCGGCGTTTCCATGCGTAGCAAAACGCGACGCGCCAGATCGCGCCGTTGGGCGACGGTGGCTGTTTGAGAATCCGCGGCCTGTTTCAGATCGCTCAGCAGGAGAAACTCGTTCCAAGCGTCGGCGTATCGCAGCGCGTCGAGTTGACTTTCTACGTCCGTCACGCACGCTCGCACGTCGCCGGCGTCGCTAGAAACGTGTGACACGGGCTTTACGCTGCCGGCCGCGATGGCGTGCACTTGTCGCCAGATCGCCACTCGCCGCGACAACGAATAACCGGCTCGCAGCAAACCGACGCGGGCGGCTTCGAACTCGACCGCCTCGGCCAGCGGCTTGGTATCGTCGGCCAGCGACTGCAGACGCTGGAACACTTCGGCGGACTCCGGCGCGGCCAGCGACTCGATCCGCATTAGTCCGTCGAGCTCGCGGCGCACCGTCGTCGCCCACGGCTGTGACTCGGCAGATGAAGCGAGCGCCGTCAATTCTTCAACCAGCGACGCGGGGTAAGGCCAGCAGTTGGCCACCGCGGGCACGTATTGGGCCGGTTGCTTTGGCAAGTCGGACGGCGGTTGGATGATCGCGGGCGTGTTGGGGTTGGCTGCTGTGGGCGGGTTGAATCTTGGCGCGACCGTGGTTGTCGACAGCCGTGGGACCGGGGGCAACGCGGGGACGTCGGTCAGCGGCAGGTTGAATTCAAATTGGTCAGCGACCGGGGGCGCAACGTCGGTCGCCTTACGCGCCGTCAAGAAGCGAGGAAGGTCGATCGCCTCAGCGGGTCGCAACGGAGACGAGGCGGTCGCTCCGCCAGCTCGGCCTGATGCGGGAGCCAGCTTCAGTTCGTCTGCCCAACCAATCGCCGGTGCTGCCATCGATCGCCACGCACGGGGACCGGCTAAACTAATCACCAACAAGCACGCGGCCGCCAGCACGACCGGCCAATACGAACTGCGTGACGAATGCTCCATCACCCACTCTCCCGCCTCGAACGTCCTTGTAAAGCAGCCTGCCGAAATGGAGATACCCGTAGCTGAACTCGTGAGAGTTCAGAAGTCTGCCGCCTCTGCTAACATCGGCCCTGCCATCATGTAAATCGAATCCGATTGGCCCCACCCGAACAATCGACGCATGCCGAAGCAGCATCCGCTAGAACCGGTGGTGCGCAGCTCCGCGGGTGACGAAGACGAGGTGAAGTTTGCGGGTTGTGCGGGCAGCGCTACCCTTCGATCAGTACCGTGTCTTCGTGCTCGTAGGCCGGGGCACAGCAGCAGAGGAGTCAGCGGTCAGCGGTCAGAGGTCAGAGGTCAGAGGTCAGAGGAATTAATCGGAGTCATTTCTTATCGCTGATAGCTGACTGCTGATCGCTGACCGCTCCCGACTGCTGATCGCTGACCGCTTCTGCATACAATATCGCCACAATCGCCGGCGCGTATCGGCGCAAATCCCATTGGCCGGCGCGTGGTAATTGATCCGTGTCGAATCGTTCGTCGGCCTCGACGACTATCGCGCTGCCGGGCGGCGAACGTTCGACAAATGTCTGGATCAACGTGAGCATGTCAGCGGCACGTTCGACGAAAAAATCGAACGGCGGCGAACAAAATACAACCCACGGACGTTCATGGGAAATAGGCAGCCGTCGAGCCCACACGAACGTGTCGGCAGACACGACGTCGGCTTGCTCGCCGAGGCCCAGTGTATCAATGTTTTGTCGGATCACGCGGGCGGTGGGGAAGTGGCGTTCGAGCAGCGTGGCGCGAGCGGCGCCGCGGCTTATGGCTTCCAACCCCAGTGCCCCCGTCCCGGCGAACAGGTCGACGGCGTGCTTATCGACGATGGACGGGCCGAGCAGGTTGAAAACCGCCTCGCGCGTGCGGTCTTTCATCGGCCGGGTGCGCGGGTCGCCGTTGTACACCAGCGTGCGGCCGCGAAAACGGCCACCGATAATCCGCAGCGACGGCGCCCCGCGGCCCTCGTTGATTTCCGCGCGGGTCGATTTCGATGATTGTCGGCGTGGCATGTGAAGAATGACGGTAGTTCGAAGTTTGTCGTAATCCGTGATCCTCCTGAATCCGTGGGGTAACCAACAGCATTTTTCCCCACGGATTCAGGAGGATCACGGATTAGGAACGAAATCGGGTCATTGAACGTCGGACAATCCGCGGTTGGAGCATCCCTTTCCAGTCGTCTCAAGTCCGTTTATCTTAATACGATTCGCAAAAACCGATAGCTCTTTAATTCGTGACCCGCAGGAGTCGCTCTGATGACTAAACGATTCGCTCGATGCGTTCTTCTACTTGCCTTGGCTGCGTTCGGCCCCGTCCTACTGCTCGCGCAGGAGAATCAACCAACCACCGCTGCCGAGAAAGCGGCGCCGAAGGATGAAGCAGCGTCCGATGCAAAGCCAGCCGAGGCTAATTCTGAAACCGACAAGAAACCTAATACTGACAAGAAACCTGATACTGACAAGAAACCCGCAACGGAAAACAGTCCTCCCAGCGTGACGAAACCCGCCGCCGCCCCTGCGATTGACAAACAGGCGGCGCTGGCAGCGTGGGACGCCAAGTTGCAAGAGTGGAAAGACCTGCTCAAGGACCTGCGCGACCAGCGCGTGCGCTACTCCGTTGCGGACGAGACGGAGGCCGAGGACATCCGCAAACGTTGGGATCAAACGGTGCAGATGGGGCGGCAGATGATCGGTCCGGTGCGTCAGGCGGCCATGAACGCATACGCGGCAGCGCCGAATCAGGACCGGCAACTGACACGGTTTCTGGTCCAGATGCTCTCGGACGAAGTCGCGCACGACAATTACGAACCGGCCGCCGAACTGGCTCAGGTGCTGATCGACAACAACTGCGACGCCAAGGAGATTTACAGTTTGGGCGGCATCGCGGCCTTCGCGACCAACGATTTCGACAAGGCCGAAGAGCATCTGAACACCGCCAAGGACCTTGGCGAGATTTCCGAAACTGGCACGCAATACTTGGGGCTGATCGATAAGTACAAGGAATACTGGGCCACGGAGAAGGAACTCCGCGAGAAGGAAGCGGCCGCTAACGATTTGCCGCGCGTGAAGCTGACGACAAATAAAGGCGACATCGTTATCGAGCTGCTCGAGAACGAAGCGCCCGAGACTGTCGGCAACTTTGTGAGCCTCGTGGAGAAGGGATTCTACAACGGCCTGGATTTCCACCGCGTACTGCCGGCCTTCATGGCACAGGGGGGCGATCCCAGCGGCGACGGAACGGGCGGGTCGGATTACAGCATTTACTGCGAGTGCTACAAGCCCGAACACCGCAAACATTTTCGCGGGTCGCTCAGCATGGCTCACGCCGGCAAGAACACCGGTGGATCGCAATTCTTCCTCACGTTTGTGCCCACCGATCACTTGAACGGCATGCACACCGTGTTCGGCCGCGTTGTGGAAGGTATGGATGTGCTGGCCAAACTGCAACGCCGCGATCCAAGCGGCGAGCCGCCGCTGGCCACACCGGACGAGATCGTGACCGCCGAAGTGCTCCGCAAACGCGACCACGAGTACGTGCCGAACAAGGTCACTGACTAGTGCAGTGTCAAACATGAGTTTTAGGTTTCACATTTTCGTGGCGTAAGCTTCCAGCTTGCGTTTGTCCTGGTGCTGCGAATGGCAAGCAGGATGCTTACCCCACGATGAAGGAGTCACGATCATGCATTCTCGATTCGCCCGTTTCGTTCTCACCGCGCTGCTCGCACCTTTCTTCTGCTACACGATTCAGGCTGAAGATGTACCAGCGGCGCAGGTGCCTCCGGCGGAAGCGTTCGCCAAAGTGCATGTGGAGTGGAAGAGAGCGGACCAGAAGTTTGACGACTTGCTGGCGCGCTATCGATCCGCATCCACGGACACGGAGCGCGAGACACTGCGAAAGCAATGGGAAACGACGGCCGAAGAGGCGCGGATGCTGCTGCCGCGGTTGAAAGACGCCGCTTTGGCCGCTTACAAGGAAGCGCCGAATAAGGATCCCGAGGTAACTCGCGTGCTGGTCGGCTTGGTGGCCAACGACGTTCGCCGCGACGATTACGATCTAGCGATGACGGCCGCACAGGTGCTGCTGGACAACAACTGCACCGAGAATGCGATCTACGACCTGGCCGGTACCGCCGCGTACTGCCGCGACGACTTCGCGGCGGCCGAAAAGCTCCTGAAACAAGCGCACGAAGCCGAGGTCCTGTCGAGCACCGGCAGCCAATATCTGGCGGAAGTCACGCGAGCCAAAGAGTCGTGGACCAAGGAACAGAAAGTCCGCAAAGCCGAAGCCGCGGCCGACGATTTGCCGCGCGTGAAGCTGCAGACGTCGAAGGGTGTGATTGTGCTGGAGTTGTTCGAAAACGAAGCTCCGCAGACGGTCGGCAACTTCATCAGCCTTGTCGACAGCAAATTCTACGATGGCCTGACGTTTCACCGCGTGCTGCCCGGCTTCATGGCTCAAGGTGGCTGTCCGGAAGGGACCGGTGCCGGCGGGCCGGGCTACGAAATCTATTGCGAGTGTGGCAAGGATGACTACCGCAAACATTTCCGCGGCACGCTCAGCATGGCTCACGCCGGCCAAGACACCGGTGGATCGCAATTTTTCCTCACCTTCCGCCGCACGTCGCACCTCGACGGCCGCCACACCGCCTTCGGCCGCGTGATCGAAGGCCTCGACGTGCTGGCCCAACTCCAGCGTCGCGACCCCTCCGAACTCGTCCGCCTGCCCGAACCCGACAAGATCGTGAAAGCCACAGTCCTCCGCAAACGCGACCACAAGTACGAACCGACGAAGGTCAAGTGAGTGTTGAGTGACGCGAATGTGCCGTGCCAGATTCGCGACTAAGGCCTCGTACCGGCGTCGCCTACTTCTCCATGCACTAGCATCACCTTAACGAGCCCCAACCGCTGCGCTGCCGACCGACACGGCCAAGGTGGCGCAACCGCGTGGTCAAAACACGATGGTCCAGCCTTCGCGAGACGCTTGCTCCTTGGTGTAGGACACGCCGTGGACCTTCAGGTTGTCGCGATTCAAGAGGGTGATGACGCCGCCCTTGTTGCCCAACTGAACCGTTTGCGGCAGCAGGACGGAAAGCGTACCGCCGGCGGCGATCGTGCCCGACAGGAAGTGTTTGTTCTTCTGCCGATCAGCAATGGCCCATCCGGTGACGTCCAGCGGCGCGGGCGACGTATTCAACAGCAGCACGGTCTCTTGTTCCGGCGCCGGTCCGATGGGGTTTGCCAGCGCCGCCACGATTTGGACGACGAAATCCGGTTCCTCAGGACTGGGCTGAGGTCCGGGTCCTGGAGTTGGAATCGACAGCAGCCTGTGTCCGGTCGTGTCGTCGGTGTGCCACGCCTGGGATTGAAAGGCTGCAAAGATGCCGATCCAGCGATCTTCGGGGGCGAGGTGGATGAGCAGGGCTCCGTCTTGCCAAACGCCATCCTGGTCTTTGAAGCGGGCCACGTTGCCTTGATTCATGTGGATGTCGTGGACACCATTGCCGGGCTGGAAATTGAAGACTTTGTCTTTTTTGCCCTGCTCCGGCCCCCAGCGTTCGCCGAACGCGTAGACCGTTGCATTCGGGTTGCCGGCAGCGCGCCCCACGTAGTGTTCCAGCTTGTCATTGAGGTCGTTATCTGGCTCGGGCAAATTGGCCGGCAACGTGCGCATTTGCATCCGGTCGAACAGGTTGAAGCGGATGAAATCCAACGCCAGTCCGCCCGGCCGCCTTTCCAACTCCCTGAAACCAACGGGCAGATTGGTCAAGCCGGCCGTCACCGGGTGCTGAAAGTTCTCGTCGACGAGGAACAACAGTTCCGGCGGCGTCTCGACCGACTGCACGTTTACGGCCACTCGAAAATGAGTGCCGCCGGCCTCCACATGCACCTGATAATGCGGCGTGTCGTCCACTCGCTCGGCCCGCCCAGCCAGCACTCGCCCTTTGAGTACACCGTAATTTTTTAAAGGCATGTCGCAATCTCCTCAATCGAGTTTAGGGGTCGGCCAATGGAAACGCGCGAGGACTTTGGTTCAGCACTACGGACCGCGGAAATGTTTGTCCGCAAAATCCAGGTAGCGTTGCCAATCGTATTCGGTCACGTCGTGTTTGCCAGTGCGGATGTGGTAGGCGATGGTGTTCATGACGGGCTGGTCGATGGCGGGCATGTCGGCGGCGCCGAGGCCGGTGGTGCCGAGCAGGCGATAGACCGGGTCGGCGTGTTTGCAGGACAGGAACTCGCCGCGCGGGTCGGCCCATTGGTCTTGTTCGGCGCTGGCGACATAGACGGGGCGCGGGGCGATCAGGGCGATCAGTTCGTGCTGGTCGATCGGCAGGCTGTCTTCGTTGTCGTTGTACTTTTTGAAATTGCCGCAGAACCAGTGCGGGAACGACGTGTTGATGCGCTTGACCGTTTCGCCGAACGCGCGGCGGCTGAGGGCCGCGCCGCCGCAACCGGAATTGTTCGAGATCACCAGCGCGAACCGCTGGTCTTGAGCCCCGGCCCACAGCGACGTCTTGCCCAACCGCGAGTGGCCCAGCACGGCGACGTGTTTGCTGTCCACGTCTTTGTCCGTCTCCAAATAATCCAACGCGCGGCTCAAGCCCCAGGCCCACGCGCTGATCGAGCCCCATTCGTCGTCGGCCGGCCGCGTCTGGCCCGGCTTGTAAGACAGCGGGTGCACGCCGTTCTGAAAGCCGTCGTCAAAGTCCGGGTCGATGTCACCGTAGTATATCGTCGCCAAGCCGTAACCCCGTGCGAGAATCATTTCCACGGGCCAGCGGCTCGCCGCCGCGCCACGCGACTGCTCGGACGCGCGATTGTTGACGATGCCCTTGCTTGGATCGGGTCGCATCCACTGCATGGACAGCGTGATGCCCGGATCGGAATGAATGGCGTGGTTGCCGGCGAAGTTCAATCCCAGAAACAGCGGCACGGCTCCCTTCGCGTCGTTGGGCAGATAGATCAGGATGTCCATCTTCGGTCCGTCCTTCTTGCCGGTGAAGTAGACAGAGACTTCCTTCCTCGTTGCCTTGCCGTCGAGCGCCCGTTTTTCAATGGACGTTAACTCGAATGACATGGCCTCGGGCCGGCCGGGGCTGCGGCCGTACATCTCGCTCTCGAACAGTTTCAAGATCTCCGGCCGCCGTTTGTTGAACCACGTTTCGGCGTCGCCAACCGGCTGGCCGTCGGATGCCACCAGCGGATCGGGCAATTTGTACTTGGGCACCTTGGCTTCTTCGTAGTTGGCGCCGGCCGGTTGGGCGTGGGCGAGTGAGGGGACGAGCAATGCGGCGACGGTCACGCAGATGCAAGGGAGACGGATGGCCATGGCAGTTCTGGTCCTTGTGCAGAGGCAGCGAATTCACGACGTTTGGCATCTTGGTGATACCATCCGTCGGCGGACCAAGCAAGCTTTGCGGGCCAATCACGCGCGATTACCGTGGGCGGATTGGCAAAGCTGTGGGGCGGATTGGCAAAGCTGTGGGACGGATTGGCAAAGCTGTGGGACGGATTGGCAATCCGTCCTACGAATTTCGCCTAGCGGGGACCGGGGGTAGGACGTGCGTTGCCGGACTGGTGGCCTCGGTCGGTCAACAGGTCCAGGGTGAGCAAAACAAAGCCGAACGCGATTGCGACAACGAGGATTTCCATGGGACTGTGACGATTCTGCGGGTCGTAGCGATTGCGTCGTCCGGGAAACGTGCCGGGCGACGCTCAAGCATGGGTGCCAGTAAGTAGCCACGCGCAAGAATGCGGTCACAGAATATCTTCGCCGAGTTGCAGCGCCGTTGCCGCGCTGCTGCGAGCCCGCAATTCTCACCCGCCACATAAACCTGAAGCGCCGATGAAAAATGGCGAGGGATTTCCTTTGCTGGCGCTTCAGGCTTGTCAACGCGGACGGATTGGCAATCCGTCCTACTTGTCAACCATTAAACCCAAATGTCCGACGTGCTGTCGCCGCCGGGGAAGCGGATTTCGTGGGCGCGGGCGGGGCCGGCGGGCTCGGCACCGAAGTTTACGTAGAAGTCTTCGTTCAGCGCCAGGCCGCCGCTGTCAGTATTGCATTCGAACTGCAACAAGTACGAACCGTGCTTGGCGATGTCGGGATAAAACTGGTTGTCCCAACTGCTGTACAGCGAGTTGGTCACGTACAGCCGCTTGCCGTCCAGGCTCAGTTGCAACATCTGCGGCCCGCCGCGCAGCACGTGGCCGCGGACTTTCGTCTGCTCTGTTGGCTTTCCTTCCCCTGAACCCGACCTGCTCAACACGCCGCCCAGCCACACGCGGCCCGTCAATTTCGGCTTGGCGGGATCGCTCACGTCGTATTGGCGAATGTCGCCGTGTAGCCAGTTGGAAAAGTACAGGAAGCGATCGTCGAGTGACAGAACCAGGTCAGTGATCAGTCCCGGCACGGGGAACGGCCAGCCGGCGACCTCCACCGGCTCGACCTGAATCACCTTGTCCGCTCGCCAGCCTGCGTTGGTTTTGTACCAATGCCACATCGCGCTGCTGAGCGCCGCGCCGACGAAACCGTGCGGGCTGTCGGGATTGTGGTGGAAGCGAACTTCCAGCGGGATCATCCCCTCGGCGCCCAGGTCGATCGTCTGCGCGATCTCGCGCTTCGTCCAATCCCAAAAATGCACCCGCTGGCCGTACTTGCCGGCTTCGACGTCTTCCAGCTTGAAACCGGGCGCGACCGTGTTGGCCGCGGCCCACTCGCTGCTGATCATTACGTTGTGACGCGGCTGGTACCAGAAGTCATAGTTGAATTGCATGCCGTCAAGTTTTTCTTCCCAACGGCCGACGATGTCGAAATCTTGGTCGAGCAGCAGGAAGCCACCCGGCGCTTCGCCCTTCGCGTCGCCCAACATCGAGAGCATGATGCGCCCGTCGGGCAGACAGTGCACGGTGTGCGGCGCCGAAAGGTTTGTCTTCTCGGCGATGTCTTTTGCGGCGATCACCTTGTGCAGCTTCGGCGATTTGGGATCAGCCACGTCGACGATGTGGATGCGGCCGGAGCGCAATCCCGGCAGCACCAGATAACGGCGCGACTTAGTCGGGTCGCCGTGGCAACTGCTGCAGGCATTCCAGCCGAAGTGATGCAGTTCGTCGCCCGCGTGCGGCATCGGCAGGCGGTGCACGACTTGGCAGTACGATTTCGATTTCGGATCGACGTCGATCGTGGCCAGATAATCCGGCTTGTGCACGCCGGTGCCGACGTAAATGGCTGGTACGTAGGCCAGCGTTTCCGGCGCCGACTGCATCGCGGTTTGCGGAGAAGCGTACGTCGCGCCGCACTCCGCGTCGTCGTGATCGTGTTTCGGTTCAGCCGCGAAGACACCGGCGGCCGGCAATCCCGCCGCGATGACTCCCGCGGCCGTGCTGCGAAGAAAATCTCGTCGTTGCATGATTGAGTCTCCGATCTATGGGACCAACTGATGCGCACTGGGGTTTCGCGGACTCAGCCCCAGCCACCCTTCAGTCATGCTCGTTCGCAATACGATGTTGGAACACTACCAGCGACCATTCTTCAAGAATAGCAGATTCGCGCGCCTACTGTGGCCGGCGGGGCATTTTGCGAGGATGTGGAGGAGGTTCGCAGGGTGGCAGCGGCTGGTCCGTTTCGGCGGCCCACTCTTGCCGCTCGGACGGCGAGGCGTAATAGCGCAGCCACGTCTCCGGCTCGTCGTTGTCATCCAGACAGTGCCAGCGCAGATAGTTCTTCGGCAGGTCGACTTTCTTCTCCGGCGACGGCAGGATGTCGCGGTAGATCAAACAGTACAGTTGCCGGTCCGAGAGGTGATCGGTGAAGTCGAGCATGATCCGCTTCTCGTACAGCTTGCGGATCGTGTCCCAGAGCACTTTGTGCAACTGCCGGTCGTTGAGCGTTTCCGGGCGAGGCAGCGTCAAAGGCGGGTCGAACCAATGGCTGATCGGCAACACGGGCGCCCGTTCCCAGGCCAGCATCGACGCCAGGAATTCGTTCTCCTTCGGCGTCGGCAAGCGACGGATGTTCAGCAGGTCGAACGACTCGTCGACGTACGGTTCCAGTTCGTCGCGCAATTGAGCGTTGAGCAGCAGTTGATCGACTTCTTCGGAGTTTGGTTTAGGAGTATTGAGCATGGTTTGAAATTGGCCGTCGGATGCTTCGCACATGACCCGCCTGGGAGCGTCCCGAAGCGTGGCTCAATCTTCGACTCTATCAGCAATCCGCGCGGCCGCAAGAGTTTGCCTTGAGCAATTCACTGCCGAATGGACAACTGTTTTTGCCGCGTCGGCAGACGACCGCTAAAAGCGCCAAGGTCCAGCCGCTACGAACGGAACGACCCGCAGAGTTTGCGTGGTCTACTTGGGCGATTCGCTCTTCGCACACGGATTGATGGCGCGTTCCAGCTCACCGATCTTTTCCACGCGGCGGGCGTGGCGGCCGCCTTCGAATTGCGTGTTCAGCCAGATCTCGACTAAGCGGTCCATCTTTCGCTCGCCCAGCATGTCGCCTGAGAGACACAGCACGTTCACGTCGTTGTGGCGGCGGCTGATTTCGGCCGTGACTTCGTCGGGGCAGGTGGCGGCGCGCACGCCGGTGAATTTGTTGGCCGTGATGGCCATACCGATACCCGTGCCGCAGATCAGAATTCCGCGTTCCGCGTCGCCGCCGGAAACTTTGCGGGCGACGACCGAGGCAATGTCGGGATAGTCGATGTTCTGGCTGTCGTGCGTGCCTTCGTCGACCGCGTCGTGGCCCAGTTGCTTAAGCATCTCGACCAGTTTCGCTTTGACGTTGAAGCCGCGATGATCGCTGCCGATCGAAATTCGCATGGACGTTATTCCTCATCGAACAACAGATAATGGATTAGTTCTGCGTGGCTGGGGCTGAGTCCGCGAAGCCCCAGGTTGCAATGCACTGGGGCTTCGCGGACTCAGCCCCAGCCACTCTTCCCCAGTTCGTTTCATCTAATCGTCGAGACCATGCTCGGCCGGGTTACTGAAGTCCAACTCGTCAACCCAAGCATCGAGCAGCCCATCGAGCTGTTCTGCGCAGCGGCGATACAATTCCTGCGGCCCGCCGATGGGATCTGCCACGTCGCTTTCGTCGCGGCAGAGCGTCGTGGTGCGCGGCGCGACGTCGGGCCATTGAGCGACGATGGCATCGCGATGACCGCGTGTCATCGTCAAGATCAGGTCGGCATAGCGCACCAGCCGTTCGCTCAGCGGCTGGCTCTCGTGCCGGGACAAGTCCAACCCGCGCTCGGCCAGCACGCGCACGGCTTCGGGACTCGAACGGCCGCCCGACATCGCAGCGATTCCAGCCGACGCAATCATCACACCCCGATCTTCCAGTTCCTCCACCGTACAGCCCAGCTTGGCCGCGATCTTTTGCCGCATCAGTGCTTCGGCCATCGGGCTGCGGCAAGTGTTGCCGGTACAAACCAACAGCACCATCAAATCCGAAAGCCGTTTGATGGTGGATTCCGAAATTACGCCGGTCCGCAGAACTTTGAATCCGCGGCGGCCGACGCGAACCACCGACGAACATTGGCCGAATTTACTGCGACCGTCGTCCAACACCAACTCGACATCGTCCCCCAACGTCTTCACAACGTCCTGAGCGGTCACTGCCTCAGCCGCGCCGGAACGATTCGCACTGGTCAGCGTCAACGGACCGGCCAATAACCGCAGCACCGACAAGATCACCGGATGAGCCGGCACGCGCAGGCCGACCGTCCGTTCCGGCTTCACCGCTTTCTGCACGCCTTCGGGAAGCTGTTTAACGACGCTATCGGGGTGGGCGTCGTCCAATACCAACGTGACCGGGCCCGGCCAGCAGCGTCGCGCCAATCGCTGGCCCAGCGGTGAGATGTCCGGCACGTAATCCATAGCGTCGTCGGCACTTTTGATCGCCAGCGTAAGCGCCTTGGCGACCGTCCGCCGCTTAACTTCCAGCAGTCGATTTACGGCCGGCTCGCACAGGGCGCTCGCCGCCAAGCCGTACACCGTCTCGGTCGGAAACGCCACCAACTTCCCCTCGGCCAAAGCCTGAACGGCACGATGGACGACATCGCGCGGATCATCGGCGTTGTTGACGTTGATCACGACCGGAGGCATGGCAGTAGGAATCCGAGGGAACGGTCAATACTCCGCCGATCTTCGATTGACAGGAGCAAGCGGCGTAGCCGAACTCGTAAGAGTTCGGATTCCAGAAGCCTCACGACTTCTGCGACGAAGATTGACGGAATTAGCGTTGGCACGTGGAAAACTGTGGTCGAGGCTCCGCGGCGCGCTCTGCGAGCGCGAAGTCTCGTGCTCTGCGAAAACAATGGGGACATCGCCCGCACGTAATGTCTTACTATACAGATTGTTGCGCACGATAGTCAAGGGGCCGGCCAGGGCCTAGAATATCTGCCGTATGAGTAACCGCCCACCGGATTTTCCGCGTTCTCCTGTTCGACAGCCCGCCGAGGCCGTCGCTTTCGAATCCCGTCGCCGCCCGAATCGTAACCCAACGCTTCAGGGAGGATTGGTTCTTTCTCAAGTCTACCTCGCTGACGCGTCGGGTTACGACAGGCGGCACGCCATCGCACGACAAGCGATCTTGGCTCTCATCCTATCGCTCTTCATCTGCGGCTGCGACGAAGATGCCCCGACTACCGGGCGGCTCGAAAAAGTTTGGGGCCGCCGCGGGATCGACGAAGGTCGGCTACAAAAGCCGCGTGCCATGGCCATCGATAGTCAGGACAACCTTTATGTCGTCGACATGACCGGACGGATTCAAGTGTTCGATGGCGACGGTGAGTACCTGCGAGGCTGGCGAACGCCGGAGGTTGAGAACGGCAAACCCACGGGCCTCTCGTTCGATTTGCAAGGCAACCTGCTGGTGGCCGACACGCATTACTTTCGCGTGCTTACCTACACGCCGCTGGGACAGCTTCTAACGGATCAAACCATCGGCGGCACCTGCGGCCAC
>JBGTKH010000178.1:0-11278 GCA_041744735.1 Pirellulaceae bacterium
CAGCCCGCAACCTCAAGAGTGATCATAGACGCCGTTGCCAGACAAGTAAAGCGCCCCTCGAGCAGCCGCTTCCTGCTAGTTTCGGCATCCGAGAAACCAAACCTTTCGTAAATTTCTCCGGCTGTAATGTGAGCTTTTGGGACCACGTCAAAACGAAACCGAAGTCCCCGGAGTGTCCGGCGACCACTTCCTCAGAAAACAGACGCCGACCTCGCCGATCTTTTGAAATCCCAGCCGCTGGTACCGACGCACCGCCTAGTTGAATGGCTCGACGTGAATCGTGACCGGTTTGCCGGACTGTGCGCCTTCGGCCAAAATGCCTTTCAACAGCGAACTACCGATTCCCTCGCCGCGCTGTTGGCCACCGGCGCTGGCGGCGACCCGATCAGCGACGTGGACATCGGCGCGGCGGAGGGCCTCGCCATCACGGTGGGTGCCTTCAACGCGGGCGATGGTGCGATCATGCTGAGCGGCTCGGCCTCGCTGGCCGATTATCAAACGGCGCTGCGGCGCGATCCACAGCACGGCCAACCCCGATACAGCTGGCGGTCCCGCGACGCTTTGCGCCAGCATTACGGGAAACAACCTCAGCGCTGCTGGCAACACAATCGACGTCGAAGAGACAGCAGGCACGTTGAATATCGAACAGGCCAGCTCGGCCGCGCTCGCGGCGGCCAACGGAGGCGCCACGGTGAACGTCATCGGTGCCCCCGCATTCGGCGTTACCTGCCCGGCATTTATTTCCGTTTCAGTATCCCCGACTTCCGTAGCCGAGAACGGCGGCAACATCACCTTCACGCTGACGCGCACGGGCAGCACTGCCGCGGCACTGAACGATGTGCCTTTCAGCATGATCGGTACGGCCAGCTTCAAGGGCACGGCCGACTACACCGTCGTTACGGGCGGCGCCGTGACGTTCAACACCGGAAACGGCACGGGCACGGTCGACTTCGCGGCCGGCAGTGCGACGGCTACGATCACTGTGGATCCCACGGGCGACCGGATTGACCGTTGTCATCGCGCCGCCTGCGGCCCTACAGCGGCTTGATCGCGACGAGTGGAACCGGGCGCTCGACGATCTGCTGGCCAGCGGCTACGATCCGTCGGACGACGAATTGGACCGATTGCTCAACGTGCTCGCCAATGATTTGGCCCACACCCGCCTGTGATGACGCAACCCCGCTGGGTGACGTCGGCCTGGATCAAAGAGCGGGAAACACGCCTCGCCGATTTCGCCTGGCAAGGTGGCTACGGCGCGTTTTCAGTCAGCCAGTCCGACGTGGCGCGAGTCGTCGAATTCATTCGGCGCCAAGAGGAGCACCACCGGCGGTTCGATTTCAAGTCGGAACTGCGCACGTTGTTGGAACGTGAGCGCCCAGCAGGGACATTGCATGGCGGGCCGGGGTCAATGGGCGGATAGAGAAAAGGTGTCAGGGAAAACGCCGGGATAAACCGGACTGGAGTTGCGAATGAAAGAGTCGTACGAGAAAGGTTCAGCCAACCGCTCGGCCTCGAACCCTACGCCAGCGATGGCAACGTCGCGGGTGTGGTATGGGCCAGAGGTACACGCAGGCCAGGTATTCAGCTCCGAAATCACCACGCTCGCGTGCCCACGCGGTCCTGACGGTGGAAGGCAACACGCGACACGGCGTATCATGGCGAGTCGTGCCGCGACGCGGCGGAGTCTTAGACCCTGGGCATGTGTGGATACTCCAGTCGCGAGAACCGGGAGGTCCTGTTGGTTTCCGTCCGGCAGTGACGGCATGTTCATCGCCGGGCGGAACGGTCAGCAAACGTCCCCGACGGTAAGGCTGACATGAACGCTGACTGGAATTCAGATGAGTTCGTAGTACCTGCGACCTCGGCGAACAACGATGCTGCTGAAGCATCCGCGGAGTTGAGCGAGGGAAGGGACTCAGCCAAGAGGAACGCTGAACAAACTGCCTTGCACCGGACACTGGGCCGGACTCAACGCAGGTCGCGTGGTTTGCTTGGCGTGCGGGAAGCTGCCCGTCAGGACAGCACGCTCAAGTTTACGGCCTTGTTGCACCACGTCAACGAAGATTGCCTGACCGAAGCGTTCTTCAACTTGAAGAAGACGGCGGCGGTCGGAGTGGATGGTGTGACTTGGCATGACTATGAGCGAAACTTGGAGGCCAACATGGCGGACCTTCACGACCGTCTTCACCGAGGAGCCTACCGGGCGTTGCCTTCTCGTCGAAGCTGGATTCCCAAGCCGGACGGCCGCAAGCGGCCTGTGGGCATCGCTGCGTTGGAGGATAAAATCGTCCAGCAAGCGGTGTTGTGGGTTCTCCAGAGCATCTATGAGCAAGACTTCCTTGGTTTCAGCTACGGCTTCCGCCCTGGTCGCTCTCAGCACAACGCACTCGATGCGTGGAGCGTGGCGATCACGAGCAAGAAGGTGAACTGGATACTGGATGCAGATGTCGAAGGCTTCTTGGATTCGATCGATCATTCATGGTTGATTACGTTTCTGGAGCCGACCAACGCTGCGCGTCGGTGCCCGATCGGCGATCCGCGCATTCTTCGTTTGATCCGCAAGTGGCTTCACGCCGGGGTCATCGAAGACGGCCAGTGGTCAGCGACGACGGCGGGGTCGCCGTCGACCCACGAAGCGTGTGTGCCCGTCGGTGATTTCACCGTTACTCTCGAACGTGTTCCTGCATTACGTGTTTGACCTGTGGATCGAATGGTGGCGGAAACAACACTGCCGCCGCGATGTCGTGGTAGTACGCTACGCGGACGACTTCGTGATTGGCTTCGAGAGCCACGCGGAAGCCACGGCGTGCCTGGAGGCACTCCGGGAACGCTTCGCCAAGTTTGGCTTGAAGCTGCACGACGGCAAGACGCGCTTGATCGAGTTCAGCCGCTATGCGATCGAACGACGATACGCGCGTGGCGCGGGCCGGCCTGAGACGTTCGACTTTCTTGGTTTTACACACCAGTGTGCCAAGACGCGATCGCAGGGCTGGTTCACGATCCACCGTCACAGTGTGGCGAAGCGTATGCGTGCGACCTTGCGCGCGATCAAACTGGAACTGCGAAAACGGATGCACGCCCCACTTGGCGAAACGGGCCGATGGCTCCGACGTGTTGTGCAAGGCTGGCTGAACTATCACGCCGTGCCGAGCAACAGTCACCGCATCGGCCAGTTCGTTGACGAGGTCACTCGTCTGTGGTTGCATGGAATTCGCCGCCGCAGCCAGCGCGGTCGTTCGCGTTGGACGTGGGCGCGGATGCAGCGTTTAGCGCGTCTGCATGTACCTCGTCCCCGCATCGTCCATCCTTATTCCGACCAACGGTTTCGCGCTCGACTCAAGGCAGGAGCCGTATGAGGTAATTCTTCACGTACGGATCTGTGCGGGGGGCCGCCGGCAACGGCGGTCCCTACCGCGATAACCTTATCTAGACGGTTGGGCCGTTGTGGTTTAACGATGAAGCAAAGCTGTCGAATCACTGCTATCGGCAAGACACAATGGAGGCGGTTCATGTGCCACTCAACGAGTAGCACGACGCGCCGATTCCAAACTGTTCCATTTTTCTGGTGTCTGACGTTGATTCTCCTTTCGCTGTCCGCAACTGCCGCCGACCACGATTTCGCCAACCGATTGCGCAGCCAGTGCGCGATTCCGTGGCAGTTCCGGCTTGTTGACATCCGCATCTGGCGACTTTCGGATGCGTATCGTTGATCGAGTTCGAATCGAAACGCGAGTTTTCGCAGAAATTCTTCCCTAAGTCAGTTAATCAGGCGGATTTGGCGATCAACGGCCGATTCGGGCACTGAGGTTGCTGTCACGGGACCAGCGTAACAGGGCGCCGCTGGTGCGCCCGCGGTGGGAATGCCAGGGATCGGCAATGGTTCTCAGTTCTTAAGCCAAAGCTAGGCGGGCCGCGGCTTCCTTTTGGTTTCGCGTATTTGTAAGGAACGATCAGTGAGTACAACGTTAAGTAAGTCGAGTAAGTCGGTCGGCGGAAACAATCAATCCAATGGTGCAGCCGCGTCAACCGCGCGCGGCGTTGCGGTTGGGGGTTCAGCTCGGATGGCCGCGATTTCGGCCGTCACCAACTACAAGCCGCTTTCAGCCCCGTTGAATTTTGCCGAAACGTCGGCGCAAGAGTTGTTCGGGGCGAATGTGTTCGGCAAGGCGGTCATGCAAGACCGTTTGCCCAAGCCGGTCTTTAAGTCGCTGATGAAGACGATCGAGTCGGGAGAAAAGCTCGACGCCTCGACGGCCGACGTGGTGGCGTCGGCCATGAAGGATTGGGCGATTGAAAAAGGCGCGACGCACTACGCCCACGTGTTCTATCCGTTGACCGGCGCGACCGCCGAAAAGCACGACAGTTTTTTGGCTCCCGACGGCGCCGGCGGTGCGGTTGCCGAGTTTAGCGGCAAGCAACTGATTCAAGGCGAACCGGACGGCTCGAGCTTTCCGACGGGCGGGATCCGGCAAACGTTCGAGGCCCGCGGTTACACGATTTGGGACGTGACGAGCCCGGCCTACATTCTCGAAAACCCGAACGGTACGACGCTGTGCATTCCCACGGCCTTCGTTTCGTGGACGGGCGAGGCGCTCGACAAGAAGACACCGCTGTTGCGGTCGATACAAGCGCTCAACAAACAGGCGCAACGCATCTTGAAGTTGTTCGGCCATGCCGATGCCGCGTTCGTCGCATCGACTGCGGGGCCCGAACAAGAGTACTTCCTGATCGACCGGCACTTCTTTTTCGCCCGCCCCGATTTGCTCACGGCCGGCCGGACGCTATTCGGCGCCAAGCCGCCTAAGGGCCAAGAGTTTGAGGACCATTACTTCGGCGCGATTCCCGAGCGCGTCTTGGCGTTCATGCTCGAGTCCGAACGGGAATTGTTTAAGCTGGGGATTCCGGTCAAGACGCGACACAACGAAGTAGCACCGGCGCAATATGAGATCGCACCGATCTTCGAGTCGGCGAATCTGGCCAACGACCACCAGCATATGCTGATGATCACGCTACGGAGGGTCGCGGAAAAGTACGGCATGACTTGCTTGACGCACGAAAAGCCATTTGCCGGCGTAAACGGTTCGGGCAAACACGTGAACTGGTCGCTGGGCAGCAAGTCACAAGGGAACCTGCTCGATCCGGGCGATACTCCGCATGACAACGCACAGTTCCTGGTCTTCTGCGCCGCCGTGATCCGTGCGGTCTACAAGTTTCAGGGTTTGCTGCGAGCGGTTGTCGCGACGGCGGGGAACGATCACCGCTTGGGCGCGAACGAAGCCCCGCCGGCGATCATCTCGATTTTCCTCGGCGACCAACTGACCGACATCTTCCAGCAGATCAAGGCGGGCGGCGCCAACTCGTCGCTGAAGTCCGGCACGTTGACCGTCGGCGTCGACGTCTTGCCGCCGTTGCCAAAGGACGCGGGAGACCGAAACCGAACTAGCCCGTTTGCCTTCACGGGGAATCGGTTTGAGTTCCGCGCGGTCGGAGCGAATCAATCGATCGCCGGGCCGCTGGTCGCGATGAATACGATTGTCGCCGAGTCGCTGGATTATTGTGCCCAGAAACTCGAACAGGCCACGGCAGCCGGTCCGAGCACGCTGCACAGCGCCGTGCAGAAGTTGTTGACCGAGATCATCAACGAGTGCGAGCCAATTATCTTCAACGGCGACGGATATTCGGCCGCTTGGCATGCTGAAGCCGCCAAACGCGGCCTGTTGAATGCCAAGACCACCCCGGAGGCTTTGCCGTTTCTGCAATCGCCGGAAGTGATCGCGCTGTTCAGCAAGTACAACGTGCTGTCCGAACGCGAACTGCAAAGCCGGCTGGAAACGTACCTCGAGCAATACTGCAAGACCGTTTCGACCGAGGCCAGACTGATGATCGAAATGGCCCGCACGCTGATCTTTCCGGCGGCGATTCGTTATCAAAACGAACTGGCCTCAACGTGTGCGAATCTGAAGGCCCTGGAGTACGACTTCGACACCGACACGCTCGACAAGATGACCGAGCTGGTCAAATCGCTGCAAGACAGCATCGCGCTGTTGGACAAAGCCCTGAAGCACAACGGTGCCGGCAACTTGCTCGAGGAAGCCCATCACTTCTGCGAGGAAGTGGTGCCGGCGATTTTGGCCGTCCGCTCGTACGCCGATGAACTAGAAGGCTACGTCGCCGACGACCTCTGGCCGTTGCCAACCTATCAGGAAATGCTGTTCATCAAATAGCGGCTTCTTTTCGAGTCGCTAGTTTTCAATCGACACGCAGCCCGGTTGCCCCGCGCGGCCGGGCTGCTTTCTTGCGCACGCGTCTCATGCGATTCACGCAACTGGCGGACGAGCCTATTGACTGTCAACCGTCCAGCGGTGAAGTTAGAGGAACAATGTGCCGATTAAACGCGGCGAGTAACCCTGAGTGCCGCGGTGGTTTCGCGCGGCGGCCATGTTAGTTGGACAATTCAAAATGCGTTACGGAACGGTGGTGCAGTTTTTTCCCGCCAAGGGATTTGGGTTTATTCGGCCCGATCGGGGGCCGGACATCTTCTTCCATGTCACGGCACTCGGCGCATGCGAGCCGCCGCCGGTGATCGAACCGGGGCAGGCGGTGAAGTATGAGATGGTGCCCGGCACGGAACCGAAACCCGCCCGGCATCGCAAGCGAATCGACGACGATGACGAGGAGCCGAAAATACCGCCGCGCCCGCAAGCGGAACGAGTCGAGTTGATCGATCGCATACCCGGCGCGATCTTGGAAGAGTCGCCCAGTCAGCAGCAATTGCCTCGCCATCCGCGCGCCCGGCGGAAAAAGCCGGATTGGCGACGATGAATTCGCGGGCTCCCCAATACCTGCAGTAGCCGAAGTCGTGAGACTTCGGTCGTGTGACTTCGGTCGTGTGACTTCAACAAAGCCGAACTCTCACGAGTTCGGCTACGAGAATCGATGACCGGTTGCGGAAGGAGCCAAGACATGGTGATGTAGTTGGGAACGACCGAGCAATTGGCTACCGCTCAGACGAAAGGTCCGCCGCCGGAAGTGACCGCCGACAGCAGCACCGCGCCGCCCACGACTCCATTGCCCGATGACCTTGTGCTGCCGGAAGGCAACTGACAACGGACAACGGACCAGTTCAAACCCACTGCGTCTCTTCGTCTTCCGGTTCCTCTTCGGCATCTAGCGCCGCCAAATGTTCGGGGGCAATGAAGCGGGCGGCTAGAAAGCGGATGGGCACGAGCAGGGCGATGAACAGCGGGAACATGATGCCGATGTTCACCAGCCCGAACACGCTGGTCTTCACCAGCCACAGCACGCCCAGACAAACCAACTGCAGCAGTGTGAAGGCGTGAATCGTCCAGATGGGCACGCGGCGTATGTAGTGCGCGGCGGGATACAGCGACGAATCCGTCAGCCACAAATTCAGCCGCTCGAAAAATTGATTGCCGGACATCGAGACCACGCCCATAAACAGGAACAAACCGTACAGCACGGCCATCGGGATTAAGATTAGATACGGCAACAGCAATAGCGACAGGCCGATCAGCAGGTGAATGCAAAACCCCGTCATGCGGTTCTCGCGCACGTGAATGATCCGCTGGCGGCTGTCCCCATTCGACGACACGACGTCTTCCACCGTCGCGAGACTCCGCAGATGGTTCAGCGATCGCACGGTTGCCGCCACCAACCACGGCAAACCGACCAGCGAACAGACGCCGATCAACAGCCCGACCAGCAGTAGGTCCAAGTGATACGCCTCGCCCTTCTTCAGGCGATTATCGGGATTGTTCACCAACCGCGCGGTGATGTTCTGGTCCAAGTACACGAGCACGCTCACCAGCAGCGCCGGTCCCGCCGCTGCCAGCCACACCCACGGCGGCGGTTCGAACAGTGCCACCAACCACGGGCGCGGCGTTGTCGGTCCGAACGTCTTGGGTGCGGGGAGCGGATCGAGCCCCACGTCGTTGCGGAAAAACAAAGCCACGAGCGTCATCGCCGTCAGGGCAATCGTGGGACCAAAGTCCGCCATGAATTCGCGCATCTGCGGCAACAGATACCGGCTGCGCCGAAAGCTCGATAGGTTCGTCGCAATGTAGAACGTGCCGAGCGCCAACAGCAGCGACAACAAAGCCCGGTCATGGCTGGCTCCTTCTTCGTGATACACCTCAACGAAGATTTCTACCAGCGCGTGAACTGCTTCGTAGATGAAAATCAGCGAGATCAGCGCCGCGAAAATTTCGTCGGTGAACCGCGTGAAGAAGCGCATCAGGCAACTCGCATCCGTCACTGCCATGATGACCACAAACAGCATCGTCCACAGACCTACCCACGTGTACACTGGCAGAAACGGAAGATTCCAGTCCGCACACAGGCCGTATAGCAGCGCCGTGAAGATGAGCAGCGGCCCGGTGCCGCCCAAGATGATCAGCGGCTGGCCGGAGAACAGTGCGTATGTCACGCCGCAGATTGCCGTGGCCAGCAGCATTTCTACGGCACCGATTTTACCGTCCGTGGCGACGCCCATCACACCGCCGAACGTCACGGCCGGTGCCAGGCAGGCGAAGAACAGGAACAGCGTGGCCCCCAGCGTTTGCGTGTGCAACCCGTCGCGGATATCGCTGACGTAGTGCGGCAAACGGCGCCGCACGTCGTTGATCAGGCCGCCGAACAGTCGCCCCGAATAACGCAAGCCTTCCGTGACGGTCGGCTTCTCCGGGACTGGCCGCGGCGCGGATCGTTCCCGGAATGCCCGCAGGGCCTGAACCAAGTCCTGTTGATTCTGAGCCTCACCGGCGTCGTAACGAAAGTTGTCGTCGGACATCAACCGGGCGATGTTGGCCAGGGCGTCGATGTGTTCGATCGCTCGGCCCGTCGGTCCCATCAGCAGAAACAGGAACCGCGTGGGGATACCGTCCGGGGCTCCCAGATTCAGCGGATGGGCCAAGCGGATGAAAACGATCGCCGGTTCGCTAAAGGCATCCAAATAGACGTGCGGCACGGCGACCGAATGCCCGATGGCCGTGGAAACTTGCCGTTCGCGGGCCAGCAGCGCCACCTCGACGTCGTCACGCTTCTCCGGCGACAAGGCCCCTTGTGCCACAACCAGATTCAACGCCTGGTGCACAATCGACTCCATGTCTTGGGCTTTGAGGTCCAAGACAAACGAACCGTCGGCCAACGCTTTCTGCAGTAACTTCATCGATCCTTCATACAGTGCACCGTGACGAGTGAGGACGTGTGGCCGCCATTAAACACAAAACGGCCCGGTTTCACAATGCGACCGGTGGGTGCCTCGCTGGCTCACGTCCCCGTCTCTGCCGCTGATCGAGCCGCAGCAATGATGCGCTCGATGACTTCCGATTACCCGCTTCTCGATTCCACCAATGAGTCCGGTCTCCTGCAGATCGTCTTCCAATTGGATGATCCGATCGAGTTGGATACTGTTCAGGTCTATCCGAGTCGAGCATTCTCCGAATCACGTGATGAAAGTTGCGTGCTCAAGTTTGCCGCCATGCGTTGAAAGACGTTGTGCCAATTGCCCGACGTCGTCTGTCGAAACAGCCGCATTTTGGGATACCACGGCGTGTCGTCACGATCCAGCATCCACGGCCAATGCGGCGGATGCGACAGGGCGGTCCACACGGGGACGCCCAATGCACCGGCGACGTGCGCGATCACCGTATCCGCCGACACGACCAAGTCCAGGCTCTTCATCACCGCGGCGGTGTCCATGAAGGGGCCGGACTGTCGATCGAGTTCGGGGCCGAGATCCGTCACGGTGAAGCGGCCGGCCAGCGCTCCCATCTGTTCGGTCCCAGGCCCCTTTTGCAGGCTGATAAGCTGCACGCCTGTCACATCGGCAAGCGCGGCGAAGTGGACCAGTGGAATCGAACGCTGGCGGTCGTCACGATATTGCGGACTGCCTTGCCAGGCAATGCCAATCTTAAACGTGTCCGCGCCGGGCAGTTTACCTCGCCAATGTTGGACGAGCTTCTCATCGGCCGACAGGTACGGTACGTTAGCTGGAATCGTGGCCAGCGTCGTGCCCAGAATCCGCGGCACGCTTAACAGCGGCACCCAAACGTCGAACTGCGGCGGCTCTTCTCCTTGCACGACCAGTTCGTCGATGCCCGGACAGCTTCGCAGCAGTGGCAGCAGCGGTTTGTAGCATGCCACCACCACTCGGCCGCCGTGTTGTTGGACCAGTTGCGCGTAGCGAATGAAGTGCACCGTGTCGCCGAGCCCCTGCTCGGCATGCAGCAAGATCGTTTTGCCGGCAAGTCGCTCGCCGTCCCACAGCGGCTGTCGAAACGCGGGCAGTTTCAATTCGCCCGTCTTCCAGCGCCATTCGTACTCCGCCCAGCCTTGTTCAAAGTTACCTTGCAGCAGCAACACGATTCCCAAGTTCTTGTGTGCTTCGGCATAGCCCGGGTTGTGCCGCAGCGCCTCTTGCGAACTGGCCACGCCTTCGTGGAGCTTTCCCTGTTTGACCAGTGCCGCGCCGCGGTTCGCCAAAGCCGGCGCGTAGTTGGGTGCCAGCCGCAGTGCCTGCTGAAACGCGACTTCCGCTTCGGCGAACTTGCCTTGCTTGACGAATACGGCCGCCCGGTTGTTGAACGCATTGGCGTAGTCGGGCTTCATTTCGAGCGCCCGATCGAAACAAGCAAGCGCCTCGTCCAGTTTGCCTAGCGCGCTGAGCGCGTTGCCCAAATTGTTGTGAGCGATGGGGAAGTTCGAGTTCAGCCGTAGGGCCTGTTGATAGGCGGCCACCGCCTCATCCATTTTGCCGAGGTCATAGCAGGCGATGCCCAGATAGCACCAGCCGTTGGCGTTGCCCGGATCGACTTGCAGGACTTGCCGATAGATACGCTCGGCCTGCGGGACGTCCCCTTGCTGATGCACCTGCCAGGCGTGTGCTAATGCTTCCGTGACTGTGGCCATCGTGCGATAACGGGGTCGGGAGTCTTGTTCACGTCGGCGAGTTCCTGCAGCAAGATTCACCACCTGTATCGGCCGACCTGAAAAAGACTCCCGACGCCTTTATTGTTGTGCCCCTTCGTCGTCGTCGTCCTTCTTCTTCTTTTCGAAGAACTGTTTCAAGTCCGAAAATGACCGCAGCGGCGCTTTGCCTTCTTCCATTTCCTTGGTGATGGGCGTGACCGGTTTTGGTTTGGGCGTGCGCTCGGGACGCTGCTGAGTTTGAAATCGCGGCGGCTTGCCTCGTTTGCCTTGCGGCCGGTCGCCGGTGCGGTGGCCTGTCGATGCGGCTTGAGCGGCGCCTTGTGGTTGC